>JAQVEM010000071.1 GCA_028697935.1 Actinomycetota bacterium | reverse complement strand
GGTCTTAACTAGAAAAAAGGTAGCTTATAAAAAGTGGGTTGAAGAGGGACACTGGGAAGATTATGCTGAAAGTGTATGGGCCAATGAAGACGATTATGATTATGAGCATGAGCATAAACATGTTGATTCATCTCTTCATGGTGAACTGGTAGTTAAGAAAGACCCGGAATATGTTTTTACAAAATGGCATAAAGATGAGTATAACAATGAGTGCGGTATGAATCTTAGTATAAGCTGGAAAGTAGATAACAGTAATCTGACTGAGGGCGAGGAGGAAAAAAAGATTGTACGGTTATATATCTATGAAGATGTCTGTAGATTTGATGATAAAGGGATAGAAAAAGTAATAATATTTGATGGAAATGTATCTCCTGCTACTGAGGGTAATATAGACACAGTCACAAAATTTGAATACAGTGGCAGTAAAGAAAGCCTCCTTCATATATATCTATTTGATCAAGATGGCGAAAGTGTACACGTTTATTTTAGCAATCCCATAAATGGTTTCAGGTCTATCAATTTAATGTCCGAAGGTAGCGGCACGGATGCAAATGCATGGCTTGGCGGAATAAGTTATGAAAAATTTGAGTTTTAATTCAGGTAATAATAAAGGCTCAGTTCTTGTTGTTGTTGCAATGCTTATGCCTGTCTTTATACTCCTTACAGGATTTGTGGTTGATATTGGAAGAGCTTTTCTATATAAGGAAGAAATAAATAAAGCCTGTATGATTGCTGCTGAAGAAGCATCAAAATGCATAGATATGGAAGCTGCACAGAATCTTGGTATTAACAGGCTGGAACCTGATTATCCGGATATAATTTATGAATATTTCTATAAGAACTATGAGAATCCTGCCGGATGTACTATCAAATCTCTGGACCATAATGTCATAGAAAGTACTGAAAATCCAAAATACATAGAAGTATACTGTGAAGCTGATGTAAAGTGTTTCTTCCTTAAAATAATTTCCATTGAAAATATAACTATCCACGCAAAAGCTAATGGTAGATTGAGAAGAATAAAATAATTAGCAGAAGCAAGTAACTTATAATCATTTGAAGTTATGCTTAAGGCCTATTATAGAAGTCAATCATGATTGACCGTGCAAAGTATTGAAGTATAGACATCCATGGTTAACTCTAATCAAATATATAATAAGTGTTTAAGTACAGTGGAACTTTGTGCAACGTAAAAATTAAAATTTCTAATCTTACTCAACTGAGAATTCTACAGTTTTAACTTCCTCGCCATTGAGATAAACTACTGCGTTATATCTACCTGCAGGGAAATTTCCTTCGATAGTCAAGCTGAAGCCAACATATCCTGAACCAGGTTCTTCGGTTGTAAATTCAGCAGTGTTAAGTTCATTTCCGGTTTCCAGATAATTCCATTTAACAGTTATTTTATCTTCTGTTGACATATTGTTAACTTTAACTGATGCATTTATAACGTCAGTCCCCAGAGGGAAAACTGTAGTAGGGTCAACCGGTCCATAATTGCTATCCAGATCTTTACACATAACAACATCGGTGATCTCAACCGGACCTCCAGTGCAGCCTGTGGCAAGTGACATGAAAACAATTGTCATGATAATAGAAAAAATTATAACTTTAGTTTTCACATCTATCCCCCTGATATAAAATTGTTTTATTTTCATGCTAATTAATAATAGAAGAATTAAAGATTTTTGTAAATGAATCTATGTAAATCAAATATAAATATTGAACTATGTAATATTTATGTAATATTATAAGCTATAAGTAATTGTGAATTAAAAATTTGTATGCTCCTGCAGTCTCCGGTAGATTTGAAAAATTGTGAGCTTTATTAGTTAGTTTTTAGTATGCTTTAAAAAGTTATGGATGAGTTGAATAAAAGAGAAAGATTAAAAGAATTATACTTTAAAATAAAGGATTGTGATAAGTGCGAGCTTTCAAAGAGTAGAACAAAATTTGTATTTGGAAGCGGAAGTGCCTGTGCTGAAATTATGCTTGTTGGAGAAGCTCCCGGTAAAAATGAAGACCTCCAGGGCCTTCCTTTTGTAGGGCAGGCTGGAAAGCTTCTTGATGAGCTTCTGGGTTCCATAGGTTATAAAAGGAGCGAGGTTTTTATTGCAAATGTGTTAAAATGCCGGCCTCCTGGGAATAGAGATCCAAAAGTGGATGAGGTTAATATATGTAAAGGTTACCTCATGGAGCAGATAAAAATAATTGATCCGAAAATAATATGCACTATGGGAAGATATTCAACCCAGCTTCTTCTGAATACTGACAGGGGGATAAATGGTCTCAGGGGCAGGGTATATAAAATGGATAACCGCATAATTATGCCAATAAACCACCCTGCAGCAGCGCTTTATACACCTTCAAGAATGGATATTTTAAGACAGGATTTTCAGAAAATAAAAAATTTGATCGATTCCGGTGGTGATCTAAGCTGTGTGAATAATGAAGCATTAAATCCGGAAAATGAAGTAAAAACATATAAAGAAAATAAAAATGAACAGTTAGGGCTTTTTTAATATGCAAATTGAGATTATTTCAAATTCTCCTGTTTTTACAAGAAATCTTGCAAAATCTTTTTCAAGGGTTTTATCGCGGGGGGATATTATAATTTTTACCGGTGAACTTGGAGGAGGCAAAACAACCTTTATCTCAGGACTGGCTGAAGGGCTTGGTGTATCAGACAACCTTTCGAGCCCGAGTTTCACCCTTCTTAATGAGTACAAAACCGGCAGCCGCATAAAGTTTATACATGCAGATTTATACAGGCTTGAGGACATTGCAGATTTTGATGGAATTGGTCTTGAAGATTATCTTTATGATGGAAATTCAATAATATGCATTGAATGGGGGGACAGGATAAAAGACCTTATAAAAAAAGAATTTCTTGAGATAGATCTTGGTTATCTTATAGATAACGAATGCAATAATGAAAGTAATGATAAGAGTAATGATAAAAATGATAGTAAAAATGAAGATACAAAGAGGAGAATAATCATGAAAAGTACCAGCAGGTACTGGGATTTAAAATTACAGGTATTTAAAAAGATATTAAAGAAAATTAATAATTCATGAATACTTTAAGCATCGATAGTAGCACAAAAAGATTAAGCATAGCAGCCAGTAGAAATGAGAGGCTGCTTTCAGAAATAACTGCAGATGACAGCACAAATCACATGGTTAGTATAATGGGAATGCTGGACCGTGTGCTGGTAAAATCAAAACTTACATTAGAGCAAATAGATGTTTTTGGGGTTAACTCCGGACCTGGCGACTTTACTGGAACAAGAATAGGAATAAGCATTATAAAAATTCTATCTCTTCTTGAGAATAAGCTGGCTTATGGAATAGATTCACTTGATGCTATCGCAGTTGGAATGGGTTTAAGAAACACTGGTTTTATTGCAAAAGCTCTGGGTAAAAATTCTTCCGTAATATTAATGCCATGTATAGATGTAAAAAGAGAAGAAGTTTATTTTGCTTTTTATAATGTTACTGCAAGAGAGCCTATTCCTGTTGGGAGGCTCCAGGAGACGGAAGGCAAAAATAGTTATATTGCAAGAGTCACGGGGCAGCGTGTGCGTTACACAATTAAGAAAACAGGTGAAAACTTCTTAATGCGACATGATAGTCTTGAAAATTTTCTGGGTAAATTAACCGGTGGAGGAGCTTTTAAGATTCCGGGTGTCGCGGCTGAATATTTAAACCCCGAGGTTCTTATTGGCGGAAACTGCTATTTAAGTTACGGTCGCATTATTTCGGATATAGTAAAAAAAGGGAAGATTTTTACCCTGGATAAAAAAACGGCCTTTCCACATGCAGAATATATTAACATATGCTCATATTATAATGCTCTGAAAAAGGCGGAGGCTAAAAACATTGTTCCGGTATATGTAAGGGATTTTATACCATTTGGGGGAAGGTAAGCAACCGGGCTTATGTCTGTCTGGCAATAAATAGACAAATAGCAGGGCAACAGAAGAAATAGAGCGGTAAATAAACAGATTAATAGACGATCGGATGGATGAAGGAGAGTAATCTGGTAAAAGGTCTGGTAAAAAAAGATATATATATACTGGGAATTGAGACTTCCTGTGATGATACCTGTGCATCTGTTGTGAAGAATGGAACAGCTGTACTTTCCAGTATTATTTCCAGTCAGGATGAGTTTCACAGTAAATACGGAGGCATTGTTCCCGAGATTGCGTCAAGGAAACATATAGAAATGATAGGTATAGTTATAAAAGAAGCCGTAGAAGCTGCCGGAACTGGATTTAATAGGATAGATGCTGTAAGTGTTACAAACAGACCCGGCCTTATAGGTTCACTACTGGTTGGAGTTGGTGCGGCAAAAGCCATAAGCTATTCAAGAAGAATTCCGCTTATAGCTGTAAATCATCTTGAAGCACACCTGTATTCCAACATGATCGAAAATCCAGCTATAAGCAGTAATTTTATAGGGCTGATTGTTTCAGGCGGGCACACGAGTCTCTATTATGTTGATAGTGAAAAAAATATAAAAGAGATTGGTCATACACTGGATGATGCTGCCGGTGAAGCTTATGATAAGGTTGCAAGGTATTTAAATCTGGGTTATCCGGGAGGTCCTATAATTGATAAATTATCACGAAAAAGGAATCTGAGTTTGATAGATTTGCCCCGCCCAATGATTGATAGCGGAGATTTTAACTTTAGCTTTAGTGGACTTAAAACTTCATTAATATATAAGACAAAAAAGGACAGAAACCTTCTTTTAAAGGAAAATATTCCCTCCCTGGCTGCCAGTTTTCAGCGATCAATAGTTGATGTTTTAACATCAAAGACAATTAGAGCTGCAAAGGAATATGGGGTAGAAAATGTTCTGGTAAGTGGAGGTGTTGCGGCCAATAGTGAACTCAGAAGGGAATTTATAAAAAAGGGGAGAGAAAACAATTTAAAAATATATTTCCCGCCCCTTCACCTGTGTATGGATAATGCAGCAATGGTTGCATGCCTTGGTTTTTACAGGTTTATGGAAGGAAAATATAACAACCTTAACATTGATGTCTATTCAAAAAGTGATATTTAGGCAGGTAAATATTTATCCAGGCATTTTTTATTCCCACCGCAATTTCACTGGTAATCTTCTATAAGTAATTCTTATTTCCCCCGGATTATCGGGAATAAATTAATAGTAGAAATATCACTTAATAACAACACATTTTCAGATTTTTTACTTGATTTTTTGATTTTGTTATAATATTATCTATAAAAGTTAGCAGTCTATACACGAGAGTGCTAATTTTATTAAATGTATTTACGTAAATATACAATTATTTTGAAAAGGAGGAGAAAATGGGATACAAACCACTTGCTGACAGATTACTGGTTAAACCCAATCCCAGTGAGGAGAAAACTAAAAGCGGAATAGTTCTTCCGGATACTGCAAAGGAAAAACCCCAGGAAGGTAAAGTAATTGCAGCTGGTCCAGGAGCAAGAGATGAAAAGGGTAACAGGATTCCTATGGAGGTAAAAGTTGGCGATGTAGTTCTTTATTCAAAGTATTCAGGAACAGAAGTAAAAATTGATGGAGAAGAACATCTAATTATCAGAGAAAGTGATGTTCTGGCGATTGTAGAATGATTCTAGAGTAAAAGTTTTTATTTATAGAAGGAGGGAAAGAAATAATGGCTAAAGAAATTAAATATGATGAGATTGCAAGAAGAGCCCTTGAAAAGGGAGTAAATACAGTAGCCGATACAATAAAAATTACTCTTGGCCCCAAGGGCAGAAATGTGGTACTTGATAAAAAGTATGGTGCTCCTACTATAACAAATGATGGAGTTACCATTGCAAGAGAGATTGAAGTTGAGGATGCTTTTGAAAATGCAGGAGCTCAGCTTTTGAAGGAAGTTGCTACTAAAACAAACGATGTAGCAGGAGATGGTACTACTACTGCAACACTTCTTGCACAGGCAATGGTAAGAGAGGGTTTGAAAAATGTTGCAGCAGGAGCTAACCCGTTGCTGCTGAAGAAAGGAATTGAAGAAGCAGTTAATATAGCTGTAAATGAGATCGGGAAGATGAGCATTGATATAGCTACCGATAAAAAGAAAATAGCTGAAGTTGCAGCCATATCGGCAGCTGATGAAAAGATAGGCAATACCATAGCTGATGCTATGGATAAAGTAGGAAAAGATGGAGTTATTACTGTAGAAGAATCAAATAAATTTGGTATAGAAATAGAGCTGGTTGAAGGATTACAGTTTGATAATGGATATCTTTCACCATATATGGTTACTGATACTGAAAGGATGGAAGCAGTTCTTAATGAACCATATATTTTGATCACAGACCAGAAGATAGCTGCAGTAGCAGACCTGATTCCTGTTCTTGAAAAGATACAAAAATCCGGTAAGCCTCTTCTAATAATTGCAGAGGATGTGGAAGGTGAAGCACTGGCAACTATAGTTGTTAACAAACTAAGAGGTACTCTTAATGTTGTTGCTGTAAAGGCTCCAGGCTTCGGTGATAGAAGAAAAGCTATGCTGGAAGATATAGCAATAGTGACAGACGGCCAGGTAATTAGTGAGGAGATCGGTATAAAACTTGAGAATGTTACCCTTGATATGCTTGGCAGGGCAAGACAGGTTAAAGTAAATAAAGAGAATACAACAATTGTTGAAGGGAAAGGCTCTCCGGAGGCTATAAAGGGTAGAATTAAACAGATTAAAAATGAAATAGAACAGAGTGATTCGGATTTTGATAAGGAAAAATTACAGGAAAGGCTTGCAAAGCTTGCAGGCGGAGTAGCAGTAATAAAAGTTGGAGCAGCTACTGAAGTGGAATTAA
>JAQVEM010000070.1:3355-6995 GCA_028697935.1 Actinomycetota bacterium | reverse complement strand
ACCAGCTTGTAAGGCATAGAATAGCTTCGTATAACCAGCAGTCTCAAAGATATGTTAAATTTGCTGATCACTTTGAATATATCACTCCGCCTTCTATAGAAAAAAATAAGGAATGTAAAGAAAAATTTGATGAATTAGTTTCAAGTATCCACGGCTTTTATAAAGAGTTGCTGGATATGGGAATAGAGCCAGAGGATGCAAGATATATACTGCCAAATGCTTCAGAAACAAAAATAATTGTAACCATGAATGGCAGAGAACTTTTACATTTTTTTGCTGTAAGATGCTGCAATAGGGCACAGTGGGAAATAAGGGAACTTGCCACAAAAATGTTAAAAGAGGTAAAAAAGGTTGCACCTGTTGTCTTTGAGAAAGCCGGTCCAGATTGTCTGAGAGGCCCATGCCCCGAGGGTAAATTTAAGTGTGAAAATCCCCCTAAAGCGAGTGATTTTGATGCCTGAAGCCAGACCTGATATGAAGATTCAGGTAGGTGGTCAGGCAGTTATTGAGGGAGTTATGATGCGGAGCAAAAATTTCTGGGCACTGTCTGTAAGAAAGCCTGATAAAACTATTTCTACCCAGCTTTTTAAAGAAAGTTCTCCGGTCAGTAAAAACAGGGTATTTGGTTTCTTTATTATCAGAGGAGTAGTATCTTTAATAAGTAATCTGTTAGTAGGCTTTAAAGCGCTGAATTTTTCTGCTAATGAGTCAACAGATTCAGAAATAGAATTTTCAAAAAAGGAAATGATCATATCCACAGTAATTGCAGTTGTATTTGTGGTTGGTATTTTCTTTGTGCTCCCTACTGTAATTGGCAAAACTTTTTCTAACAATATTTCTAATATTGTGGTTTATAATATTTTAGAAGGATTAATCAGAATAGGATTTTTTCTGGCATATATACTTGCAGTATCACAGATTAAGGATATAAAGAGAGTATTTCAATATCACGGTGCGGAACACAAAACCATAAATGCTTACGAGAATGGTGAAGAGTTAAAACCTGAAAATGTCAAAAAATATAGTACTATTAATGTCAGGTGTGGTACAAGTTTTTTAATGATTGTTATGATTATAGCTATACTTATTTTCTCTTTTCTGGGGGAGCAAACTATACTTTGGAGGATTCTATCCAGAGTGCTTTTAGTGCCAGTAATTGCAGGTATTTCATATGAATTTATAATGCTTGCTGGAAAATTCAGCAACAATAAAGTGGTCAGGGCACTTTTATATCCGGGGCTGCTCCTGCAAAAAATTACTACAAGAGAACCGGATACAGGCCAGATAGAAGTAGCTATAGATTCACTTAATAGTGTGTTGGAAGCAGAAAAGTTATTAGCTTTAAATGCGTAAGAGGTGTGGGTTAATATGTCAGAACTGCTTGATAAATTAAAATTATACGAAGATAACTATATAAAGTTAACCAGTAAACTCTCGGACCCTCAGATTTCTCAAAATCCCGAAAAATTAAAAGAGTACGGTAAAAAAATAGCTGAAATTGAGGAGATTGTAGAAGTTTCAAAAAAATATAGAGAGGTTCTTTTTTCTATTAAAGAAGTTGAGGATATGCTAAAGCAGGAAAAAGAAGAAGAAATGAGAGGATTTTTAAGAAGCGAGCTTAAAGAAAATCTTGATAAGAAACAGAAACTTGAAAGAAAAATAAAGACGCTCTTAACTCCAAAAGACCCCAATGATAAAAGGAATGTTATAATTGAAATCAGGGCTGGAGCTGGAGGGGATGAAGCTGCATTATTTGCCGGAGTTCTTTACAGATTATATGTGAAGTATGCCGAAAATCGAAAATGGAAACATTCGGTACTCAGTTCAAACGCACTCGGAATTGGTGGCTTTAAAGAAATAATATTTGAGATTGAGGGTGAGGGTGCATATGGAATTATGAAATATGAGTCCGGTGTGCATAGAGTTCAGAGAGTACCTGCTACGGAATCCCAGGGGAGGATTCATACTTCGACTGCCACAGTAGCTGTACTTCCGGTAGCTGAAGAAGTTGATGTAAATATAGACCCTGCTGATTTAAAAATTGATGTTTTTCGTTCCAGTGGACCCGGTGGACAGTCTGTAAATACTACAGATTCTGCTGTCAGGGTAACACACATTCCAACCGGTATGGTTGTAACATGTCAGGACGAAAAATCACAGCTTCAAAATAAAGAAAAAGCCTTAAAAATTTTAAGAGCAAGACTCAAAGAGATGGAAGAGGAAAAGCAGATTAACGAGCAGATCGAAAAAAGAAGAATGCAGATAGGTTCAGGGGACAGAAGTGAGAGAATAAGAACATATAATTATTCTCAGGGCAGAGTTACAGACCATAGAATAAATTTAACATTATATAAACTGGATGAAATTCTTGAAGGCGACCTTGACCAGTTGATTGAGCCATTAAGGAATGCAGATAATGAGAAGAAAATGGAGAAGATAGGGGCTTAAATTATTTGCCAGTATGGAATGTAAAAAATATCCTGGAATGGGCAATAAATTATTTTAGCTGTAAAGATATTCCCCAGCCAAGATTGTCAGCAGAATTGTTGCTTGGTTCAGTTCTCGGCCTTGATAGGGTAAATTTATACTTAAACTATAATCGTGTTTTAAACAGCGAGGAACTTGCCACATATAAAAAATACATTTTAAAAAGGCTTGAACATACTCCCATTCAATATATATTAAATGAGGCATATTTTAGAAAAATAAAGCTATATGTAGATGAAAAAGTACTGATACCACGACCTGAAACCGAGCTTATAGTAGAGAAGGTATTTCAGATATTAAAAGACAATCTGGACAGGAGAGAAATTAATATTCCGGGTAAAGATAAAATTAATATTTTAGAAATTGGTACTGGAAGCGGAGCAATTGCCATAAGTCTTGCTAATGAGATTTCAGATAAGCTAAAAGTACCGGATGAATTAGCAGATGAATTTCCGGAGGAATTGTGGGAAATGGTTGCAACAGATAATGATTCCAGTGTACTTGATATAGCGGAAAGAAATGCCCGTAGCATTCTTAACAGTAACAAATTTGATCTTATCAAGTTTGTTGAGTGCGATATTGTTCCGGCCGAAGATTCTGATTTTTTTAAGAAGTATGCCGGTGATTTTAAAATTATAATTTCAAATCCCCCATATATTTCTGAGAAGGATTATGAGAATTTACCGCGAGAAGTAAAGGAGTATGAGCCAAAAAATGCTCTTCTGGGAGGGGAGACAGGCCTTGAGGTATATGAAAGAATTCTAAATAAGATAAAACCATATATCTGTCCGGAATTCTGCTACATCTTATTTGAAATCGCTCCCTCGATAAGCACTCCTTTAGAGAAAATGTCAAAAGAAATCATAAAGCCCTCTGCGATAAAGGTGGATAAGGATTATAATGAAAGAGAGCGTATTATGATAATTAAAATATAAAATTTACTACCCTATTTGTCCGCTTACAAGCCTGCTTCCCTGCATCTTCATCTAATTGCGTGGCTTTTTTAACCAGCTATCTATCTGTATCTGTCTGCCTGTTTATATGTCTATCTGGAATAAATAAACAAAGTAAATAAATTTAGCGAAATAAATAAATTTAAAAAAGAAATACTTAAAAGAAAGCAGGCATTGTTCTATAATATATAGCCGTGCTA
>JAQVEM010000070.1:0-3255 GCA_028697935.1 Actinomycetota bacterium | reverse complement strand
CACCACTGGTAATTACAGAAGTATTGCTGGCTAACATCGGGGGCTCTGCTACTATGGTGGGTGACCCACCCAATGTAATTTTGGGTTTAAAACTCGGATTTTATTTTAATGATTTTATAACTCATAACGCCCCTATCTCAATAGTAGCGGGAGCATTTACTCTTCTTTACTGCTATCTTGTAAATCGCAAATCTATTGTACCATCAGGGGAAATAGCAAAAGATGAACTAAAAGAAATGGATCCGGAGGAAGTAATTGAAGACAGGAAGCAATTCAAAACGGCTCTTATTGCGTTTGGAGTAGCAGTTTTCCTTTTGATTGTGCACAATTATATTGAAAGATATATTCATATTCCTCTGACTGCACCGCTTGCACCAATAGTGCCGGCTATTATAATGCTGGGTATTCTGGGCAAGAGGGCGGAAAGAATTATATCAAAAGTAAATTTTGAAATACTATTGTTTTTTGTGGGATTATTTATTGTAGTTGGTGGGCTGGAGCATACCGGAGTGATAAATATTGCTGCAAACTATATTACAGGTCAATTTAGAAATAATCAGATCGGACTCCTGAATGCACTGTTATGGGGTTCTGGTGTTATCAGTGGAGTTATTGATAATGTACCTTTTGCTCTTTCAATGGCATCTATACTGGAGGGTATTGCTGGATTTGTTGGGATACCTGCACTATCAATAATGGTCTGGGCAACATCGCTTGGTACAGATATAGGTGGCAATTTTACCCCAATTGGAGCTTCAGCCAATGTAGTAGCCTATACAACTATGGAAAAAAGAGGCAAGGCAATTGGGTGGGGAAGATGGTTAAAAATTTCAATACCGGCCACACTAATTTCTCTTACGATTTCAAATATAGGGATTTTCATCAAGTATATTACAGGATTCTTCTGATAGTATTCTTATAAGGGGTTCAAGGGCTCTTCCGATATGGGTATTATTCTGATGGCATTCTGTTAATAATTAGATAAGTCTAAATTAAAATGGAATTATTTAATTAATAAAACTAATTGACAGTATGTATCTCAAATTACAACAGATAAAATAAAATAAAACTGATTTGAAAAAAAATTAAAAACGTTTATAATAACTCAATGCAGTAAGAGAGTTATTAGCAGAGTTGTTAACCTGGCTGGAAGGGCTGTAAGCTAAAAAGCCCTGGTATGGTTTATAGGCTATAAGCTAAAAAAGCATTTAAATACGAAACACAATATATTCAATACAATCAATACGGCGCGGGGTGGAGCAGTCTGGTAGCTCGTCGGGCTCATAACCCGAAGGTCATAGGTTCAAATCCTATCCCCGCTACCAGAAATATATTATCAAACTAAATTAATAAATTGACCTGCGTATATGTTACCTGTTTACTTTTATGTTAATGCTACTAAAAAGCTCCTCTTATTATTATCCGGTAAATAAGATAATCTGTAGATGAATATTTTTATTAATATTGATTTTAATTTATAATTTAAATATTAATTTAAGTGTATTTTAAAGATATATTTATAGTCCAATTTTTATTATAAAATAAATAAGAAAATTTCAGGAGAGTTGTAACTTATCTGATTATGCTGGATATTTTTTTTAAAAGGCATAAATATAAATGTAAATCTTTTTTTATATGGAGCTTTTTAATAGGTCTGATTCTTTTTTTGTGTATAGCTCTTTGTTCCTGCACTGCTTTTCAGAATGTTAAGGAGTTCTTTAAGGGGAAATTTTCAGTTGAGACTGAAATTAATAGAGCGATAGAAACTGTGGATATATTTTTTAACCTGCTAATAGATAAAAATTATAATGAGGCATATGAATATTTGAGCAGTAGAGATAAAGAACGCCATAGCCTGGATGATTTTTATAATGAATTCAGGAATGTCACAGAGATTGTTTCTATAGATATTAAATGGGGAGAAGTTAAAAACAACATAGCTGTTGTAGGAATAGATCTAACTGATTTTTATGATGGGGAGGAAAAAGTATATGCTGACGTTGAGGTTTCTCTTGTAAAAGAGGAGGATGGAAGCTGGAAAATAGTATTCTGGAAATAGATCAGGTTAAAAACTACAGATTATTTTGCGAATATAAAAATGGAATATAAGAATATATTTGAGAGTATAAATTTTAAGATAAGCAATTTATAAATAGCCTGACTGGAAGGGGCAAAAATTGAAAGTATTATTTTTAGGGGATGTTTTTGGAAAACCGGGGAGAGAAATTTTAAAGAAGAAGCTCCCATCATTAGTAGAAGAGAATAACATAGATTTTATTATTGCAAATGGAGAAAATGCGGCAGGTGGAATAGGGATTACTCCGGATATATGTGAAACCCTGCTTTATATGGGTGTAGATATTATTACATCAGGGAACCATATCTACAAGAAAAGAGAAATATATGATTATATAGAGCGCCAGCCAAGGCTTTTAAAACCTGCCAATTATCCTCCCTCAACACCCGGGAGCGGTTATCATATTATGTCTGATAAAAAGAATAACAAAATTGCTGTGATAAATATCTGTGGAAGGGTTTTTATAGATTATTTTGATTGTCCATTCAGAACTATTGATAAAATTTTAAGTAATGTCAGGAAAGAAACACCGGTGATAATTGTGGACTTTCATGCTGAGGTTACTTCCGAGAAAGTTGCAATGGGGTGGTATCTTGATGGGAGGGTGAGCGCAGTTGTTGGTACGCATACGCATGTGCAGACTGCAGACGAAAGAATTCTCCCCGGTGGAACAGCATATATTACTGATGTTGGCATGGTTGGTCCGAGGAATTCTGTAATAGGGGTAAAAAAAGAGAACATTATAAAGAAGTTTTTAACTATGATGCCCCAGAAATTTACAGTTTCTGAAGATGATTATTTAGTTAATGGAGTTGTAATTAATATTAATGAAAAAAATGGTAGAGCAGAGAGCATAAACAGGTTAAATATTGCAATTGATAAAATCGATAATATCTGATTTTTATTTTTAAATCTATAGCATGAATGGTATGAATAAGTATGAATAATATGAATGCATGAATGGCGTAAGTAGTGTTAATAATAACAATAGTTAAGAATAACAATAACAAAAAACAATGACAGACAATAATAAATGCTGGTTTACGGAGATAAATGAGTAATATAGAAAATATTGATTTTAATATTAAAGAAATACAAAAAGAAATGCAAAATGCTGGATTTTCAGAGTTTGCAGGGGAAAAAGTTATCCTTAAAGCACTAAAAACCATAGAGTCTAA
>JAQVEM010000069.1 GCA_028697935.1 Actinomycetota bacterium | reverse complement strand
TATCCTGTGCTATAAGTTGAGGAGTAAAAAATAAGCTTGAAAAATAAATAGAAATTGAAAAAATTAAAAAAAGTGACGCCAATTTTTTTATTTTCATAAGAAATTCCTTCATTAATTTGATAATGTTTTAATATTTAAGTATTCTTTAATAAAAAATAGCAAAAATTATATTTTTTGAAATTATAACCTAATCATTTTAGTTAATCAATAAAGCTGAATCCTTTACTTGACCACATAGAAATACCGTTGTAAAATTAAAAACACGAGTTTATAAAAAATAAACACGAGTTATTTTTTAGAAGGGGGGTGACACAATCAATTAATTCCTCATAGCCATCGATCTTCAATACTAAAACCTTAAAAGGAGGTTTAGAGTGAAAAAAACATTTTTATGGCTAATAGTAATATCGCTTGTTGTGGTACTCTTACTTGCAGGTTGTAAATCAGCTGAAGAAGCTGCACCTGTTGAAGAAGAACCACCCGCTGAAGAAGCTGCACCTGCTGAAGAAGAAAAACCAGCACTTGAAATTCCATTAACTTTCAGTTATGACCCGGATATGGCAAAAGCAATCCTGGCGGACGCCGGATATGTTGACACAGATGGTGATGGATTTGTAGAATCTCCTGACGGTTCTAAAATTGAACTCACAGTTACCTGTCCGTTTGGGTGGACAGACTGGATGGAAGCAATAAGTGTGATTGCCCAGAGTGCACAGGCTGTAGGTATTAATCTTGTCAATGAAACTCCAGACCAGAGTGCCTGGAACGATGCTCTGGTGAATGGCACCTTCCATTCAACATTAAACAACTGGGCAATGTTAAGCAACACGCCGTGGACATTGTATAACCTTATGTTTAATCATCCAATTAAAGAGACAATGGGCAGCGGTAACTTTGGTAGATATGAAAATCAGGAAATATTTGACCTCGTTGATCAGCTTGCAGCCACTCCTATGTCTGATAAAGAAGCCATTCAGTCAATCTGTGAAAAGATTCAGACTATTCATTTAACAGAAATGCCTATGATTCCGCTCTGGTACAATGGTGCATGGGCACAGTATACAGAAGCAGCGTGGACAAACTGGCCTACCGCAGAAGAAGACACACCTGACACTCTTCCAGTTACCTGGAATGGATACTGGCAGATGGGTGGTCTCTTAACTCTCACTACACTGGAACCTGTAGAAGGAGTTGAGCCAGGCACAGGTACTTACCCGAGAAACGAAACTCTATATATAAGTGGAGCAGCATGGGGTCCTGCAAATGACTGGAACCCGTTTATAACATGGAGTAAAGCTAACACTACAGGGACATGCGGACTTCTGTACGAATCGCCGTTTATGTATGATCCTCTAACCAACGAACTTACTCCATTCCTTGCAGAGAGTGGTGAATGGACTGATGATAGCACTTATGTAATGAAAATAAGAGAGGGTATTAAATGGACAGATGGACAGACACTGGACGCAAATGATGTTAAGTTTACCTATGAATTGGGTAAGCAATATTCAGCAATCTGGTTCTCTCCTATGTGGAACTACCTGAACGAAATTACGCTGGTTGATGATTACACACTGGAATTTAAATTCACTGACCCACTCTATCAGGAATGGGAAAATAACCTGTATAACATATTCATAGTTCCCGAACACATATGGAAAAATAGAACAGAAGAAGAAATAACCGCAGGAAGAAACGAAAACCCGGTAGGCTCAGGTGCTTATATGTACGAAGGAACCGGTCCGGATAGAAATATATGGAAGAGGAATGAAAACTGGTGGGCAAAAGAAGCTCTCGGGCTGGAAGTTGCTCCTAAATATATAGTTGACATTCTTTTCTCAAGCAACAACGTAGCACTTGGTTCACTTCTTAAGGGTGAAGTTGATCTTTCTAATAACTTCCTGCCGGGTATAGCAGAACTGGTAGATAAAGGATATGTAAAGACTTATTACCCGGAAGCTCCATACATGGTGTCGGCTAATACAGCCATTCTATTCCTGAATACAACCATAAAACCAATGGATGATCCTGCTTTCAGAAAAGCGCTTGCTTTCGCTATTAATACAGATGACATTGTTAATATAGCTTATGCAGGTCTGGTAGCAAAGTCTGATCCAACCGGTCTTATGCCACATCTTTCTGATTTTATAATGGTCAAATAAGACATGTCAGGACAGGTAGTGTAAATTGTAGTATAATTAATCGCCTCTCCCGCAACATTTTATAGGGGGAGGCGATTTTCATAATTTAAAACTCTTTTATTAAAGGAGAAGTGAATGTGAAGCGTTATTTCGGTAGAAAGATAGTAATTTATTTATCTACCTTTTTTCTGGCAGTAACAGTAGACTGGGCAATACCACGATTAATGCCCGGTGACCCTGTCATGAATCTGCTATCAAGAGTTTCTGTACGTGCAGAAGCAGCTGAAGCTATGTATGGGTATTATACAAAAGCTTTTGGGCTTGATATTCCCGTCTGGAAACAGTATATAAATTTCTGGATTGCCCTTTTCCATGGTGATCTTGGTACCAGTGTTTATCTCTTTCCTCAAAAGGTAGTTGATGTAATAATAATGGCCGTTCCTTATAGTATAGCTCTCCTTGTTCCAGCTATATTGCTGAGTTTTTACGCCGGGAACAAATTCGGAGCATTTGCAGCAAGAACAAAAATTCTTGATAATACCCTGTTGCCAGTCGGGTATTTGCTTACAGCAACTCCCTATATGTGGCTGGGAATTTTACTTGCATGGTCACTAGGAATAGTTGCCGGTATCTTTCCTACTGCAGGCGCATATGACTTTAATATGGCTCCATCATTTTCATGGCCTTTTATCTTCAGCCTGATTAAACACTGGTTTCTGCCTTTTCTTTCTCTATTTTTAGTTCAATTTGGAGGCTGGGCAATTGGAATGAGAAATATGATTATATATGAGCTTGAATCTGACTATTCCCATTATCTTGAATCTCTTGGAGCACCCAGATCATTAATTAGAAAATATGCATATAGAAACGCCCTGCTTCCCCAGATAACGGGACTTGCTTTACAACTCGGTGTAATTGTCGCAGGTTCACTGGTTACAGAAGTTGTCTTCTCCTATCCCGGACTGGGAAGTCTTATTCTTTCAGCTATTCAGAACAAAGATTATTTCTTAATACAGGGGTGTTTCCTTTTCATAATAATTGGAGTATTAATTGCCAATTTCTTTATTGATATTGCTTATATTATTATAGACCCGAGAACAAGACTCGGAATGGCAGGAGAGTAACTATCATGATCGATAAAAACAATAAAAAAGAAAAAGAACCAGAAAAAGAAGATAAAATTCCTCAAAAAAAACCAAAAAAAATAAATGAGTTTGTTTATTTTGCTTCAAGAAATACAAAACTAAAGGTCGGGCTTTCAGTTGTTCTTTTCTTTCTTTTAGTTGCTATTATAGGACCATTCTTTACTGATTATAAATGGAATGCCTACATAGGTCCAATATCACAACCACCCTCATCAGAATACTGGTTGGGCACAACTACATTCGGGCAGGATGTTTATACTCAGTTTGTCGAGGGCTTAAGAGCATCATTTATTGTAGGTATTATAGGTGGAGGGATTGCAACAATCATTGGAATAATAATTGGCTTTACCGCAGGTTACCGTGGCGGTATGGTAGATGAAGTTTTAAATATTATAACAAATATAGTTCTGGTGATCCCTACATTTGCTTTACTTCTCATAATAGCAGCATACCTTAAAGTAAGGGGTATTCTTATGGAAAGCGTTTTTATTGGTTTTACTGCATGGCCCTGGGCAGCAAGAGCTATAAGAGCTCAAACATTTTCACTGCGTTCCAGAGAATTTGTTGACCTGGCCAGAATAAGCGGAATGAAGCCGTATAAAATTATCTTTACTGAAATTGCACCAAATATGATGTCTTATCTACTGATGACATTCATTCTCCAGTTTGGAGGAGCAATCCTTATTGCTACTACTCTTGACTTTATCGGACTGGGTCCAACAAATGCAATTTCACTTGGACTTATGATGAACTATGCGGTGCTCTGGGGAGCTCTGGAATTCGGTAACTGGTGGTGGTTTGTTCCGCCAGGTCTGGCTATAATGCTTATTGTAGGGTCATTATATATTATGAATGTTGGGCTGGATGAAGTTTTTAACCCGAAACTGAGGGAGATGTAAGAAAATGAGTTTACAAATAAAAAATCTTGTAGTTTATTACCAGACCCTTAGTGGTTATGTTAAAGCACTCGATGATGTAACACTTTCCATTAGGGATGGAGAGATAATGGGTCTTGCCGGTGAATCTGGTTGTGGTAAAACAACACTGGGAAACAGCCTTATTCGATTAGAGCCTCCTATGAAATATATTAAAGGCGATGTTGAACTGGATGGTGAGAAATTACCAATCTGGAACTCATCTCAAATGAATGTTTTTAGATTTAAAAAGATTTCCATTATACCCCAGTATGCAATGAATGCCCTGAATCCCACGATAAAAATAGGAAAATTGATATCAGAGTTATTAAGTTCCAGAAAGTTTAATTATAAAAAAATCAAACCTGAATTGGAAAGAAGACTGGATCTTGTTGAACTAACCCATGATGTGCTGAGTATGTATCCTATAGAATTATCCGGTGGAATGAAGCAGAGAATGGTACTTGTCCTCTCTACTCTACTCGATCCTTCGCTTCTTATAGCAGACGAAATTACTTCAGCACTTGATGTTTCAACTCAGAAAGCTGTAGCAGAAATGCTTGTTGAATTCAGAAATAGAAAAATTGTTAAAAGTATGATAGTAATTACTCACGATATATCAATACTTTATCAAATAGCTGACAGTATCCTGGTGATGTATGCAGGGAAGCTTGCAGAAAAAGCTTCTACCGATGTAATGATAAACACACCCAGGCATCCATATACAAAGTTACTTATTTCATCACTTCCAAAAGTAGGTGTAAGATATGCAGAAAAGAAGTTGTCAGGTATCCCCGGTAATACACCTTTGCTGCTAGACCCTCCTATTGGATGCCGCTTTAGAGATCGGTGCCCTGTTGCATTTGACAGATGTTTTAAAGAACCACCATTTATTGAAATCGAAAAAGATCATTATATTGCTTGCTGGAAGGAGTGCATATAGAATGATTAAACTTGAGAACGTATCAAAAATCTACAGAACAGGAACTTTTGGTGGAAAATTGCTCCCGGCAGTTGTTGATGTAAGTTTTGATGTCAGGGATGGGGAGGTTGTTTCATTGATTGGAGAAAGCGGCAGTGGTAAGAGCACTATAGGTAAAATGATTTTATGTCTTATTACTATAACTTCCGGGAAGATACTGTTTGATGGTGTTGATATATCTACTCTAAGAAAAGGAGACTTAAAGAATTATTACTATAATGTTCAGGGTATATTCCAGGATCCTTTTAGCTCTTATAATCCTATTTTTAAAGCTGATAGAATATTTTCCATAATCAGACAGGAATTTTTTCCGAAAATTAAAGATAGCCAGTGGAATAAAAAAGTAGATAGTTCACTTAAAGCTGTGGGCTTAAATCCCGACCAGGTTCTTAACAAGTTCCCTCACCAGCTAAGTGGTGGCCAGCTTCAGCGGTTTCTTATTGCCCGTGCACTGCTTCTTGATATTAAATTTCTAGTAGCTGACGAGATTATAAGTATGCTTGATGCTTCCACACGTGTCGATGTCTTGAATCTGCTAGCAGAATTAAAATCAAAAGGATTATCTATTCTCTTCATAACCCATGATCTATCGCTGGGTTATTATATAAGCGATAGAGCAACAATCCTTTATAGAGGATGCATAGTAGAAATGGGCGACACTAAAAAAATATATTTTGACCCTGTTCATCCTTATACAAAGATGCTCATGGCCTCTGTACCACGTCTGGACAAAAAATGGGAAAAAGTTGAAGTAGAACTTAAAGCAAAACAGGCAGAAATTACTGAAGGTTGCGTTTATTATGAAAGGTGCAAATCTCCACACAAGAATAAAAAATGCGCCTTTCAAAGACCTGAGCTCGTAGAAGTTAGCCCGGACCATTTTGTGTCCTGTTATCTATAAATAAGAGATAATACTTCATAAAAATATTTATCCGCAGGCAGTGGTTTATATTCCATAGCCTGTGGATTTTTTTCTTCCTGTTTTATAATTTATAACCCGAAGCAAATATTAGTATCTCATTAAAACTATTTATTAGCACATATTAATGATCAGTTGATAAATATCATAACTACACAGACTATTTTTAAGGTTGTTAATTAATAATTAGCGCTCCTCGATATCATACAAACTTCTTATTTCTAACTGCTCTTTTAATTCAACTATACTAATATTTTTCGAAATGTCTGATTTTTCTACAGTAACTATCTTCTCATCCCCTGCAGTAAGGTCAAAATAATTATCACTAAATCTACAGTCTGCTTCTTTTAAATCAAGCTCCACTGATTTTGCAAAAGTCTTTGATTTTAATTTAATAATAAATTCCATATCGCTTTCGCTAATGGCTGCTTTTATTCCAGGGTTTAGAAAATTAAAGTGCTTTGGTTTTACAAATAGCAGTGTCCCATTCCCATAATCTGTATTTTGCCTATCCCGACCGCCATCCTTTAAGAAAAATTCAAGATAGACTTCTCTAATATTATTATTGTTTATTACATCTTTAAAATTAAGCGCTACACACCTTTTAGCTCTTAATGAAGCAATCATTACGTTTTCTTTGCCTTCACATAATACCCCGCCTCTGGTGTCCCTGAGCTTCCATTCAATTATACCTTTTATATCTTCTCGTGAATCATTCGTAACATAAATGTTTACCATGGTTCTATTATCTTCAGCAGATATCAATACAGGGGAGTAAAAACGCTTTGCGTAATAATGAAGGGCTTTCCACCGTCCATAATAGTCTATGCTTGACCATGATGCTACCGGCCAGCAATCATTAAGCTGCCAGTATAATGAACCCATACACCGTCCTCTGTTTCTTCTCCAGTGTTCAACGCCATACTTTATGGCCTCAGCCTGTAAAATCTGTGACGTATAAAGAAGAGATTCAAAATTCTCCGGATATTTAAATGTTTCCGAAAGATA
>JAQVEM010000068.1 GCA_028697935.1 Actinomycetota bacterium | reverse complement strand
ATCGTAAAATAGAATTTTATAATTGAGATGAAAATATTACAAAACCCCGATTTTTTGATTGATGATGACATCAATCAATCAAATATAAAATCGCTTTCAGGAATGATAGAAAGTGGGAAACTTGCACATGCATTTCTTTTTTATGGAAACAATATAGAACCGCTTTTTAAAATTGCACTGGAATTTGCTGCTTCAATAAATTGTAAGGATAACGGATGTGGAGAGTGTCTAATCTGTAAAAATACCCTCAAAGGTGTGTACCCCAATGTAATGATTGTGGAACCTGAAGGTAATATAATGAGAATAGAGGAAATAATAGAGGTGCAGAAATTTATGGGGCTAACTTCATATAATCCGGGTAAAAAAATTTGCATTATTAAGGAAAGTGAGCTCATGAATCAGGAAGCAGCTAATAGGTTGCTTAAAACACTTGAAGATCCTCCTGATGATAACAGTGTATTTGTGTTACTTACAGAAGATATATCAGCGATGCTACCGACAGTTACATCAAGGTGTCTTACTTATGGCTGGAACTTAAGGTTTGAAGAAAATAAACCGGATAAAAATGATTTTGGAATAATTGATAAATATCTGAATGAAGGTATAAAAAACATATTAGTTAATGCAGCAGAAGGGGATAGCGAAGGTGATTCAACAATAATATCCTTAAACCTGACATTAAAAATACTGGGGGTACTGAAAAGAATGGAAGCTGCATTTAAAGCGGACATGGAAAAAGAACTTTCTCAAATAAGAAGCAGTGATTTTGATAAAAGTTATATAAATAAGTATATTAATATTCTAAAGTCAAAATATAAAAGAAAAGCAGGCAAATTTCATAGTTTAGCTATGAGCAGAATTTTTGATATAATATCTGCCTGGCTCGAAGATATTATTGCGGTGGGATACGGGGCACAGCAAGAGGGCCTGAATTATAAAGAAAACTTTTCTTTTATAAGAAAAAATATAAAAAATGTTAAAATAGAAAAGATTTTTAAACTGGTGAAATTGATTGAGGAAAATAGAATTTATCTTAATTACTCAATAAATTCCGAGCTGGCTCTGGATAATATTTTCCTTCAGTTTCAGGATATATATGAATAGGTAAAAGGTGAGAAACATGTCTTTGATTGTTGGAGTTATATTTGGAAAAAATGACACGGTACATTATTATGACCCTGCCGGTATCACGCTGAAGGTCGGGGACAGGGTTATCTGTAATATGGATGACGGGGCTAAGGAAATTGGAGAGGTTATCGTTCCTCCTGTTGAGATAAATGATAGTGAGATCATAACTCCTTTAGGTAGAGTAGTAAGAAAAGCAACTTATTACGACCTTTCTGTTGATGAGTTAAACCGTGAAAAAGAAAAAAAGGGATTTGAAAAATTTAATGAGCTAAACGAGAAATATAAACTTAAAATGAAACTCGTAAGTGTACATGTAATGTTTGATAAGAGTAAAATGATATTTTATTTCACATCAGAAAAAAGGGTTGATTTCAGGGAAATGGTTAAAGAACTTGCAACTTATTTTAAGATGAGGATAGAACTGAGGCAGATAGGTGTGAGGGATGAGGCAAAAATAGTCGGGGGGCTCGGGCCCTGCGGAATGAATCTCTGCTGTAAAAGTTTTTTGACTGATTTTGAATCAATTTCTATAAAGATGGCTAAAGACCAGAATCTTCCCTTAAATCCTTTTAAAATATCCGGTATTTGTGGGAGATTGATGTGCTGTCTTAAGTATGAATATGATCTCTATAAGGAATTTATTGAAAAAGCACCGGAAATAGGAACTAAAGTAAAGTGCAGTTATGGTAGCGGAGGGGTTTGTGGCTATGAGCCATTAAAGAAATCTATAATTGTTGAATTTGATAATGAGACAAGGAAATCTATTCCACTTTCGGAAGCTGAAGTTACCAATGAGAGAGTTGAAATCAAAGGAAATATTGAAATAGCAGGAGCTCTGGAAGGAGTAGAAAAAATAAAAGAAATGAGAGAAGAGAGAGAAACGGTAGGAGTAAAAGAAGAGAAAAATAACAATAATTTTAGTGATTCTAATTCCAGAAACAATGCTGGAGTCAGGTCAAAAAATAAGTTCAATCAGCCTAAAAATTCCGGATAGTTGAAAAAGAAGTTGCATTAAATGTTAGTGTAGTGACTGAGAAACTCAAAGCAATTGCCGATGTAGCTCAACTGGTAGAGCAGCTCATTCGTAATGAGCAGGTTACCGGTTCAAGTCCGGTCGTCGGCTCCATTAAATATTAGGTATTAAGAGATAAACAAAGATTTAAAGAGAAATGGACCAATAAGAAAACAATAAGAAAAAAGAAAGAAAAACAATTGATAATAAATATATTAAAACAGAGGATTCAGAATTATATAAAAGAACTGATAAAAGACGAACAGGGTATAAATAACCTTGTTGTTGAAGAGCCAAAAAACGAAAAATTTGGAGATCTCTCAACAAATGCTTCTATGGTACTGGCTCCCCTGCTTAAAGAAAATCCTCTGGAAATTGCTGAAAAACTTAAAAGAGAATTAATTTCTAAATTTGAAGAAGTAGAGGATATAAGTATTGTAAAGCCGGGATTTATTAATTTCAATTTAAAAGATGATTTTATAAAAAAGGCTCTTCAGGAGATTGTAAAAAAGAAAGAAGAATTTGGATTTAATAATAGTGGTAAGGGAATAAGCATACAGCTTGAATATGTAAGTTCTAACCCTACGGGCAATCTTCATATAGGGCACGGGAGATGGGGAGCGCTGGGTGATAGTCTGGCAAATATATATAAAGCCTGTGGATATGATATATTCAGGGAATATTATGTGAATGATTATGGCACCCAGGCAGAAAAATTCAGTGAGTGTGCGCAGTGTATTTATTTAAGGCATTTTGGGATAAGTACGCCTTATCCGGAAAACGGATATCCCGAAGAGGTGGTATCAGATGCAGTCAAAAGGTTGCTGGAGAAGTATAATGACAGGTTTATTATTGAGAAAAATGGCGAAAAAAAAGTAGATGGCGGGACATTTAGAAAAGAAGTAATTGAGATTATGGTCTCGCAAATAAGAGAGACACTGGCATTAATGGGGGTAGAATACGATAGATGGTTTTATGAAAGCAGCCTGTATGAGAATTCAAACTTTGAGAAGGTAATAGAAAATTTAAAAGAAAGAAATCTAATTTACTCTAAAGACGGGGCACTGTGGTTCAGGGCTTCCATGTTTGCAGATGATGAAGACAGAGTAGTAATCAGAAAAGACGGTAATCCAACCTACTTTGCCTCTGATATACTGTATCTTATAGATAAGGTGAAAAGAGGTTATGATATATTGTTATATATACTTGGGGCTGACCACCATGGCTATGTGGACAGATTGAGAGCAATAGGGAGAGCGCTCGGGCTGCCAGAGGATAAAATAGTAATAATAATAGGGCAGCTTGTAAAAATAGTTGATAGAGGAGAGACCCTGAAAATGTCCAGAAGAAAGGGCAATCTGTATAATTTAAGAGACCTCATAGAAGAGGTTGGGAAGGATGCGGTAAGATACTTTTTTAGTATGAATTCGTTTGATACTCCGATGGATTTTGATATAAGTCTTGCAAAGCAAAAATCAAATCAGAATCCTGTATATTATGTTCAATATGCGCATGCTAGAATTGAAAGCATTATAGAAAAGATAAAAGAATCCAGTCCTGAAGGCGGGAGTTTAAATGGTTTTTCCATTGAAAATTTTTCTTTTGAAAAAATTGATACATCAGAGCTGGTGTTAAAAAATAAGTGTGAGAGAAAGCTTGCAAAGACAATGATTTTATACCCGGATGTTGTTTATTCTGCCTGCAGGAATAATGCTCCATATCTGGTAACACAGTACTTGTACAGACTGGCATCAGAATTCCATTATTTTTATAATAACTTCAGAATTATAAATGATATTGATGGCAGGGTTACAGTTGATACGGACAGGTTTATTTTAATAGTGCTGGTGAGACAGGTACTTCAGAATGCTCTGAAACTTCTTAATGTCAGTGCCCCAAAAAAAATGTAGGGCTCAGACCGGATAAAATATAATTTTTACATTTATAAATATATCTTGATAAATATTTAATTAAATAATTAAATATTTTTATTAGTTTTACGGGTTTGAACAGTTCTGGAATCTGATAGACAAAAAAACCAGGTTAAAGAAGTATAATTAATAAGAAAAGCTGGAAAAGAAAACGGATTAGAGCATAAATAGACTAAAATATAGATAAAAACGGTAATAAAATACCACAGGAAATGTAGATACATATTTTTTGAAAAGTTATAAGATTGATATTTAAAAGTTAAAAGATAAGGATAAAAAAAAGGGGAAGAGGTAAGATGATACTTCCGTTAACTTCAAAAATAAATAATAAAAAGAATCTTACAATTGGTGGGAACGATGTAATAGAGCTCGGTGATAAGTACGGAACTCCATTATATATTATGGATATTGAAGCAATAAAAAAACAGTGCCGGAGCTACAGAGAGAACTTTAGTTTTCCTGATATAGATACTGATGTAATATATGCCGGCAAAGCGTTTCTATGCACTGCAATGTGTCAGCTAATAGAAAAAGAAGGGCCTGGTCTGGATGTATCCTCGGGTGGGGAACTCTTTATTGCACTTAATAGTGGGTTTCCTCCCGAAAGAATTTATTTTCATGGCAACAACAAATCGCCGGATGAGATAAAGTATGGACTGGAAAGCGGCACAGGCTATTTTATGGTAGATAATTTTACTGAGCTTGAAATGCTTGGTAAATTTTGCAGCAAAGGTGCTAAAAGGCAAAAAATTATGTTAAGGGTTAATCCGGGAATCAAAGCAGATACCCATGAATATATACAGACCGGAAAACTCAATTCTAAATTTGGCTTCGGGATCCACAGTGGGGCAGCTCTTGAAGCAGTAAAGAGGGTAAAGCAATATGATGGCCGCCTTGAACTTACCGGAATTCATGCGCACATAGGTTCACAGATATTTAATATATCCTGTTATGAAAAGTTGGTAGAAGTTATGATAAAATTCATAAAGGATGTCAGAGACGGTCTCGGTATATTAATAACCGGAATAAATATAGGTGGCGGACTTGGTATAAAATATACCTCTGATGACAGGCCTTCAAACATAGAAGACCTTGCTGTAGTAGTTCATAACGCAGTTGTAAAATATTCCAGAAAATTTAATGTCAGGCTGGATAAATTGTATATTGAACCCGGAAGGTCAATTGTGGGAAATGCCGGTGTCACGCTTTATAAGGCAGGAACGGTAAAGGAAGTAAATGATTCTAAAAAATATATAATAGTTGATGGAGGCATGTCCGATAATATAAGGCCTATGCTATATCAGGCAAAATACACTGCATGTGTTGCAAATAAAATGGATGGCAGTGGGAGTCTCGGGATAAGTGATAACAGTAATGACAGTGAAGTCAGTAAAATGCATTATACAATAGCCGGCAAACACTGTGAGAGCGGCGATATAATAATCAGTGATATAGAATTGCCGGCTGTCAGCGAGGGCGATTTTATAGTTGTAGCGACTACAGGTGCTTACTGTTACTCAATGTCAAGCAATTATAACGGTCAGCCTAAAAGTGCTATTGTTGCTGTCGAAGATGGAAAAAACTGGCTCTGGGTAAAAAGGCAGACTTACAAAGATTTAGTAATGGGAGATATAAAGTTATATGAAAAATAAAATTATGGATAATAAAAATATGGATAATGTTAATGTCGGTATTATAGGTTTCGGGTATATTGGTAGAGGTGTTTTTTCACTCATACAGGAGCAAAAAGATTATATTTCCAGAAAAATAAAGAAAAATATTAATGTTACAGGAATTGCTGAAAAAGATACCAGTAAAATAGATAGTTCTTTTTTAAAGGAATTCGGGGAAGTAAAAGTAACAGCTGATGCTAATGATATTATAAGTGATAAAAACATAGATATTATTGTTGAGCTAATAGGTGGCATAGAGCAGGCCTATAACTATACATGTAAAGCTCTAAATTCGGGAAAATATGTGGTAACTGCAAATAAAGACCTTATGGCAAACAGAGGCGGCGAGCTTCTTGCAATAGCAGAAAAAAATAACGTGGACATATTATTTGAAGCAAGTGTAGGAGGAGGGATACCGATAATAGAACCGCTTAAATCCTCTCTGGCCTCTAATAGAATAAGTAAAATTGCCGGCATCGTTAACGGAACAACAAATTATATACTTACCCGCATGGAAAAAGATAATTTATCATTTGATGATGCTTTAAAAAAAGCCCAGGAACTCGGGTATGCAGAAAAGGCAAATCCATCATCAGATATTGAGGGTTATGATGCTGCCTGCAAGCTGGCAATCCTTTCTTCCATAGCCTTTAATTCCAGAGTCAGACTGGATGATGTCTACAGAGAAGGAATAACCGGTATTTTGCCTGACGACATAAAAAATGCCCTTGATATGGGTTACAGGATAAAGCTTCTTGCAATAGGCGTTGAAGAAGAAAGACAGATAAGCGTACGGGTTCATCCTGCACTTATACCCATAAACCACATTCTAGCTTCGATTGAAGATACATTTAATGCTGTGTATATTTATTGTGATTATGCAGGCGAAATAATGAGCTATGGAAGAGGGGCAGGAGACAGACCTACAGCAAGTTCGATTGTTGGAGATATAATAAAGATAGCGCGTAACTTTGATCGTGAAAAGAAAGGAATAATCTATGGATGCAGTTGTTTTGAAAGTAAAAAGTTTAAGTCCATAGATGATACAATAAGTAAATTCTATATTTTAATGGATGTTGTTGATAGACCCGGTGTTCTGGCAAAGATAGCGGATGTATTTGGAAGAAATATGGTAAGCATAAGTTCAATGGTTCAGAAACAGACAGATAAGGAAGGAAGCGCAAGGCTCATATTTATCACACATAAGGTAATAAATAAAAATCTGTATAAGTCTATTAAGGAAATATCAAAACTCGATGCCGTCAGTAAAATCTTGAGCATTATCAGGGTTGAAGATTTAGATTAAAAACATAAATTAAAATCATTAAAATCATAAAAATCATAAAAATCATAAAGAAGAGTAAGAAAATCATAAAAGAGTGCTAAGTGTACAGAAAAGCATATAGATACATGAATTTATTTTACAGGCATTTATAAAAAAAGGAAACAGGAGAAAAAATCGGCAATGTATTACAGAAGTACCAGAGGTGCAGATGAGAAAATAAAATCTTCCACCGCAATTATAAGAGGAATTGCT
>JAQVEM010000067.1 GCA_028697935.1 Actinomycetota bacterium | reverse complement strand
CAGGAAACGCATCACCTAAATCGAAAATCTTATTTAAGCATCTTTTTTAAGTAACTCTAATAATGATTTTTCTTTTTTGTATCTTTTAATAGTCAGATCCAGATATTCTTTTTCATTGTCAATGCCTATATACTTTCTATTAAGCCTGCTTGCTACTATTCCTGTAGTTCCACTACCATTGAAGGGATCTAAAATAATATCATCCTCTTTAGTAGATGCTAATACTATTCTCTTTAGAAGTTCCTCAGGTTTTTGGGTAGGATGTTTCCCAAACTCCTTCTCCTTTTTACCAGGAGCTGAGATTTCCCATAAATTTTCAGGTCCAGCATCTTTAATATCCCATATGTTCCTCATCTGCTTATTTTTATTAAGTTCCTTCATTTTTTTATAATCAAAGTAATGTTTACTTTTATCAGATTTAGCAGCCCATAAAATTATTTCTGTTGAATGGGTAAAATACCTGCAACTTAAATTCGGTGGAGCATTTCTCTTGTACCATATAATATCATTTAATATTTTGTATCCTAACAATTGCATAGCATAGCCAATGGAGTAGATTATATGCGATGTCCCGGATACCCAGACAGTACCATCTTTTTTTAATATCCTTCTACACTCACCAAGCCACTCTAAATTAAATTTAAAATTTTCTTCAACTCCGCTGGATTTATCCCAATTTCCTTTGTTAACGCTAACCATTCTTCCTGACATACAGGTTATGCCATCATTGGACAAAAAATAGGGAGGGTCAGCAAAAATCATGTCAATGGAATCCCTATCAATCTTCTTTAATAATTCTAAACTATCTCCTAAAATCAATGCAAAATCATCATCATGAAAATATTTATATTTATTTAAAGATTTTAGAAGCTTATACATGTCTTAACTTTTATAATTGCTATTTGGTCCTTTTACTATATACTAATAAATATTTCAAAAAATATAAAACAAAAAATGAAATATCTTAATACATATAGGAATTTAGGGTTAGAAAATGATGAAAACAAAGTATTTATTTACTTTATTGAAACATTAAAGGAATCTATCTTTACCTGGGATTATTTTGTTAACTGGAAAAAAATCTGTAGAAACACTAAAAACATAGAGAAAGAACTTAATATTCTTAATTATTTAATAGGTAAAGATAATGTTGAGGAAGAATTCTTAAAACTAGTTGAAGAATATCCTAATGTAAAAAAAGTATTGCCTATTCTACTGGCAATAAGAGAAAATAAATTAAAAGAGCTTCAGATTATTACAGATATTGATGGTCTAACTTATGAAGAAGTTTATGATATTTTTTATAAAGACTATCTTCCTACATCAGAAGAAAAATTAAGGAAATTTTTTATTGACTCAGGCCTCAGAGATATTTTTAGAAATAAAACAGTAAAAAATCTGGTTGACTATTGTTATGGAATTGAAGTTGGTCTGGATACAAATGCGAGGAAAAATAGAACAGGTATTTTGATGGAAAAAATTGTGGAAGAATATATAAAAAATTTTACTTCAAAATTTAATCTTAAATATTTAAGCCAGGTAACAAAATCAAAGATAGAAAGCAATTTTAATTACGCTATAAAAGTTGATAAATATGATAGAGTATTTGATTTTTCGGTAATGAATGATGATAAGGGTAAAATTTATTTAATCGAAGCAAATTACTATAGTGGGGGTGGGTCAAAATTAAAGGCAACTGCCGGAGAATACATTGAGCTAAATAATATTTTAAGAAAGCAAAACATAGATTTTATATGGATAACAGATGGTTATGGATGGAAAAGTTCAAAAAACCCACTATTTGAAACATTTGTTAATAATGATTATACCTTTAATCTGGAGTTACTGTACAACGGAGCTCTGGAAGAGGTGATTTTGTAAATTTTAAATAAGCTTGCAACTAGAAAAATTTTGATTTAAAAAGAAACCTCAATTTTTTATTATCAAAATCATACAATAAATTTGGCTTCCATCAAAGACCGGCTAAATGAATTATTGCAACTATTATTAACCAGATAATAATAAGTCCACCGGTAAAAATTAAGAACAACATAATTATGTCTTTTATCTTATTCCAGTTCATATTTTACTCAACATGTATAGTCAAAAATTGATAATGCCAGGGATATCAAAACAAAAACCTGCTGAAATAAAAATGGAAAAAAACTTAATCTACTTCCCTAAAAAGTCAAATATTGTTTTTAATACCCCCTCCTGCCTTAGAATTAGCGTAGTATGAAAATCGTTCGTCCAGTATATCCGGGGTCTGCCAAGTTCTTCATGTAAAAGCTCGATTGATTTTTTTGGGAAATGTATATCATGAAGTGAGTTTATCATCAGGACTCTGTCTGGATTTATCTTATGGGCAAAAGTTAATGGGTCGGATAAAAACCAGACTCTCTGGCTGTAGCGCGAGAGATCAGGATAATTGGACATCTCTAAATCTATTTCCCGGGGATTTATTTTCTTGTATTTTTCAAGGAATTCAGGGTACTCAGAATAAATCTGCTCGAGTTCTTCTTTTTTTGACCTTCCCTTGTAATTTGCAAGGTAAAGTAAATTTAATGTACTTTTGTAATAAATTTCATTCCAGTTCCCGCCAATCTGAAGGAACACAGCTTTTTTAATAAGTGGCTCCCAGGCTGTTGTAATCATTGCAACTATTCCACCCAGACTTAATCCACAGATAAAGTAATCTGGCTGGACCGGGAATAACCTGTTACACACATCTATTAATTTTCTCACGTCAAGAACCGACTGGTTATAAGCATTTAGAGTTTCTTCCTGTGTAAAGGCTTTTATTCTGCTACCACTTTTTTCACCTTCTGGTGTTCTACTAAGATGATATGGAAGGTGCAGGAAAAGAACTGCATAATTATTTTTAATAGCATTTTTAATAAAATAATTATAATTCCTTCGTCTTCCTTCTCTGCAGCCATAACCATGAATAAGTATTATGATTTTTAATGCCTCGTTATTATTTGAAACAATTTCGCCACTACCGGCATGAGTTCCGGGGTATTTGCTGGTTCCATTAGCTTCTCTGGTTCTTGTATTTTTTCCAGAATCTTTATCTTTTACAAGAAGGGATTTTTTATCTGCAGGGAGAAAGAGTTCCGCACAGACTCTATCATTTATATCGATTCCCGATTTGAATGGGGATTCAAACTCTATTATATATCTAACGGAGTCTTCTATGTGATTTTCACTGCGGTTTTTACTATTATTTCCCATTGAATTTTCCTCAGAATCTTTACTGTAATTTTCCTTAGAATTTATAATACCGGAATTTATTTTTAGTATTTCCGGGGAAAATTCTTCTGCATCGCTAATGCTAAATTTTAAATCTTTTTCTCCTGCATATTCATATAGCAGCATAAAAACCCTTTCTTTAGTATAAATTTCTTATTTTAATATAAAAAAATTTTATCACATAAAAATTAAGAATCATCAAAAATCATCATGGTGGGTGGTATTGGATTTGAACCAATGACCTCTACGATGTCAACGTAGCGCTCTAACCATGCTGAGCTAACCACCCTTGGACAGGTAACCCTATTTTCATTCTAATTTTATCAGAGAAACGATACGATGGTCAAAAGACAATTTTCATTCAAAATATTAATATATTTTTTCATATTATTTCAATCAAATTTCAATCAAATTATTATTAAGTAAAAGATAATTTTCATTCAAGTTTTTAATATTTGTTTTTTTGACATTTATATTTATTAAAAGTATTATTTTTATAAAGAAAAATTTAGCCAATAACAGTAAGCATTGATTTTTTTGGGGAAGGAGGTGTTAAAGTGAGACTCTCCGCACCGACAAAAAATGTGTTTTTAGCAGCAGTAATTATAGCAATTGTTGGCATAGTATTATACATAGTAAGCCAATTCGTTTTACCGGTACTGAATGTTGTTGGTTTCATAGCTCTGGCAGTAGCTTTCATAATACTGGCTGTATCTGTATGTTTTAAAAACGTTTAGCTGGAAGGCAGATATAAAGTCTGGAATTGGAAGTATCCAATTTTTAAAAAGCTCCATTCTTTGTGGAGCTTTTTAATGAGGTTGTAATAACCATTTTGGAATTAAATATAAACCTTTTAGCCAGTTGCTCAATTTTGTCTTCTGAATTATCTTCCAAATCTTATGTCTGTTTCTCCCGCTTTTACCATGGTCGTTATTACTCTTCTTTTTCTCCATGTGATTTTTCTTCCTGTGAGGTATCTGGTTGTTCTTCCCCTTTTTCCTCTTTTACTTCCTTTACCTTCTTTATTTTTTCAGTAGGAGCAACAAACCCGGTTACTGTATAATTAGTTTCTAATACCTTGAGCCCTAGATTTTTTGAAGTAAAATCACTTGCAGTTTCTCTTATTTCTTTAGTTTTTTCGACTATATTTGAATCTGTAGCAAGTTTAGAGGAAATATTAATTATCACTCCATTTTGTCTGGGAACTACCCTTACCTGTGGGTTTATTACACCTTCAATATTATTCAAGATATCTCTAATCTGTGTTTCCGATGTTTTTAGTGTAACCATAGTTTTACCTGTTGAATCAATAAATATACTGGCCACATCCGGTTTCTTTCTGCGAAATTCAAAGATAAGTATAACCAGAGCAATAACAAAAATAAGGAATAGGATTGCTGCCAGGGCATATTGATTTAAACTGGCGGTAAAGTTTAGGACTCTGTCGAAAATATCTGACCATTCAAAAAGGTCTGCAAAGATATTAACTATTGCAACTATTGAAAATACTAACAGGCATAACATTACTATTACCATCACTATTCTGTTGAATATATTCATATTCACCACCTTCTTTTACTTTATGTTTTATATTTTTAAATTTACATAATTATTATAATTATATATCAAAAATTAATTATAAAAAAATAGTATAGACATCCAGCGTTGTTTGATATAAGTTTACATTCAGTAATATCATTTTTATTTAAAGGACAATACTTATTGCTATAAGGGAAAAGAATCTTATACAAAAAAAGAACTTTATGCTAAAAAAGAATCTCTTTATTTTTATTTCTATTCTCATTTTAATGCTGACTGTAGTGTCAACTTTTTCAGGATGCATAATAGGAGGCGATGATGAGAATAATATTGGAGAAAAAAGCTCTGGAGTAGAGAGTACAAAAGGAGAAGAATCTGGAGGAGAGGATATAGATGTCTCTGACAGCTCTTCTATAAATGATCTTGATCCTGAAGTACAATCCCGGCAGAAAAATAATATCAGTGAAGGTAATATTGGAGAAAATAATGCTACATCAGAAGAAATTACCGGTGGCAAAGAAGAACAACTGTCGGATGGGAATAATGCTTCTGTAGATGTTCCCGAAGAGGAAAGGGATATGTTTTATGTACCACTGCCTCCGTCTGAGAAAAAGCAAAATCCGAAGATAAAAGCAAAAGGCATATATGTTACTGCTAATTCTGCCGGGCTCGAACCCAGATTTCAGAACTTTATAGATATGATAGATTCGACTGAATTAAACGCAATGGTAATTGATATTAAAAACGATCATGGTGTTATGACATATCCAAGTGAAATAGAAATAGTAAAGGAGATTATGGAAGGTTATTCCGAACCGGTGAGAGATATTAGAAAATTAATAGAGAGGCTGGAAGAAAAAAATATTTATCCCATAGCAAGGATTGTTGTTTTTAGAGACCCATATCTTCCTAAATTTCATCCAGAGTGGGCAATACACAGGAAAGATGGGAGTATCTGGGCCGATGATAAGGGTTTTACCTGGATGAATCCTTATGAAAAAAAGGTATGGGATTATAATATAGCCATAGCAAAAGAAGCGGCACTTATTGGCTTTAAAGAAATACAGTTTGATTATGTACGTTTTCCTGAAAATGCTGAAAATTTTGACATGCAGGTCTCTATTACTAATGAAGAAGATATCCCTAAAGATGAAATTATAAAGAAATTCCTTTTATATGCTACAGAAGAGCTTAAAGATTACAATGTATATGTATCTGCGGATGTTTATGGAGTAATTGCTACATATATAACAGACAAAGACGGCATAGGCCAGAACTGGGAAAAAATTACATCAGTTATAGATTATATTTACCCTATGATATACCCGAGTCATTACGGTCCAGGATTTTTTGGCCTCAGTGTTCCGGATGCGAGGCCGGAAGAAACTATACTTAATGCACTGGATAATGCTATTAAAAGAAATGCAACTGTTAAAAACCCGGCTGATATAAGACCATGGCTCCAGGGTTTTACTGCGACATGGATAAAAGGTCATATAGATTATACTTACATGCAGATCAGAGAACAGATAGACACTGCTGCTAAAATGGGCATAGAGGAATTTTTTGTATGGAACGCAGGCAATGAATACGATGCGCGTTCTTTTCTTACAGAGGAAGAAGCGTTAAAAAGACAGAAAGGTATAAGGATTTACAGGTATGAAATGGGGCTTGACTATACTGGAAATACTGCGCAGGAAACTCTGGAAAAGTACCTCGGTTATATAAATGAGAAGAATGTAATCCAGGTTTACCCCTATCACTGGAGTAATTTTGAGATGAATATAGAAAAATTTTCCGAATGGGCCAGCCGCTGGACATTTGATTTTCTCGAATTTAATATTTCCAGTGTTGCTCCTGGCTGGAATAATTCCTTTAAAGTTGATATTACTTTGAAAAAGGGAAATGAGTCAATTGTCCTGAAAAATCAAAAATTCGATGTATTTATGGAAAATAAAATATGGAAGGTAAAATCACCGGTCTCCTTTACGGAGGCGCTGTCTGCGTCTTATGAAGAATAGAACAATATTTTTAAATGAAAATGATATTTATTTCTATTTCTTAATGTAATTTTAAATTTAATAAGGTTTAATAAGGAAGGTTTCCAGACCATTAGAGATTATTTAATAAATATCATAGCATATAACATAATATTATAGACTCTTTTGGAGCTGTCAAATAGAAATCCGGGAAAGAATGTTTAAAGAAAAATATTTAAAGAAAATAACTCTACTGGCAAACATGGTTATAGTTGTATTTATATTTTTTGTGTTTGCCCTGCCGGTTATTACCCTGACAGGCTGTGCTGGAGATAAGGTAGCCGCCGAAGGGGAAGGGCAAACTGTAGAAGGTTTACACGATACCCGGCATACTCAAAATGGTGGTAATGGAGTTTCCTTAAAAGAAGTACCGCAATCAAACAGGGAAAATAATGAAGAGGGGGAACAATTGAAAGAGAAGAATAGTTATCCGGATAACCTTAATGAAGCAGGTAATAATGCAGGCGAGGAGCAATATAAATTCTTATCAAAAGAAGAGCTTTTAAAATTCAAGCCGAATGAGCTGGGCGGGGTAATGGTAATTATGTATCATCAGATAGGTTATCCTGAGAGTGAATGGGTCAGGACGCCTGAGAATTTTA
>JAQVEM010000066.1 GCA_028697935.1 Actinomycetota bacterium | reverse complement strand
AGGTAAGCAATTTATAAATAGCCTGACTGGAAGGGGCAAAAATTGAAAGTATTATTTTTAGGGGATGTTTTTGGAAAACCGGGGAGAGAAATTTTAAAGAAAAAACTCCAATCGTTAGTAGAAGAAAATAACATAGATTTTATTATTGCAAATGGAGAAAATGCAGCAGGTGGAATAGGGATTACTCCGGATATATGTGAAACACTGCTTTATATGGGTGTGGATGTTGTTACATCAGGGAACCATATCTATAAGAAAAGAGAAATATATGATTATATAGATCGCCAGCCAAGGCTTTTAAAACCTGCTAATTATCCTCCCTCAACACCCGGGAGTGGTTATCATATTATGTCTGATAAAAAGAATAACAAAATTGCTGTTATAAATATATGTGGGAGGGTTTTTATAGATTATTTTGATTGTCCATTCAGAACTATTGATAAAATTTTAAATAATGTCAGAAAAGAAACACCGGTAATAATTGTGGATTTTCATGCTGAGGTTACTTCCGAGAAAGTTGCAATGGGGTGGTATCTCGATGGAAGAGTAAGCGCAGTTGTTGGTACACATACGCATGTGCAGACCGCAGACGAAAGAATTCTGCCCGGTGGAACAGCATATATTACTGATGTCGGTATGGTTGGTCCGAGGAATTCTGTAATAGGGGTTAAAAAGGAGAACATTATAAAGAAGTTTTTAACTATGATGCCCCAGAAATTTACGGTTTCCGAAGATGATTATATAGTTAATGGAGCTGTAATTGATATTAATGAAAAAAATGGTAAAGCAGAAAGTATAAAAAGGTTAAATATTGCAATTGATAAAATTGATAGTATCTAATTTTGGTTTTTAAGTCTGTAGGGCGAATGGTATGAATGTATGGATAGAGTAAGTAATGTGAATAATAATAAAAAAATAAAGACAGATAATGATAAATGCGGGTTTAAGGGTGGATGAGTAATATAGAAAAAAATGGTTTTGATATTAAAAAAATACAAAAAGAAATACAAAATGCCGGATTTGCAGAATTTGCCGGGGAGAAAATCATTCTTAAAGCACTAAAAACTATAGAGTTTAACAGAATGCTAAAAAGAGGGGATAAGGTATTAATTTCCATTTCAGGTGGCCCGGATTCTACATTTTTAACCCATCTTTTCTACATACTGCGGCCGGTTTATAACCTGACTCTTTCTGGTTTTACGCTCGATCATATGACAAGAGATGGTGAATCAACTCTGGACGTACTGTTTGTAAAAAAATTATGTGAAGAATTGGATATTAAATTATTTGAAGAAAAAATAGATGTAGCGGAATGGTGCAGATTAAATAAACTTTCTTTTCAGGAGGGGGCAAGGAGGATAAGAATAGAAAAACTTCTGGAAATTTCAAAAGAACATAATATAGAGAGAATTGCTACCGGTCATAATGCTGATGATAATATAGAAACTTTTTTCATAAACCTTCTTCGTGGTTCTGGAACAGGGGGAATCTCAGGAATAAAACCTGTCGCAGGCAAATTCATTAGACCCCTAATAGAAATACAGAGGGAGGACATAGTCTATTATCTGGATAAAAAAAAGATATCTTATTGTGTGGATAAGACAAATATTGAGAATATATATCTTAGAAACAAAATAAGAAATATTCTTATACCATATATAACCAGACACTTTGGCGGGTCTTTTAAAAAAAATATATTAAAACTGCTTGATATATTAAGAGATGAAGATGATTTTTTGAAACAATATACAGCAGATGTCATAAGTGAAATTGCTTCTATAAAGTATAGTGAAGATCATAAGAAGCCAGCTCTTATTAAAATACCTGTTTTAGACATTAAGAAAAAACACAGGGGTATTCAGAGAAGAGTAATAATGATGGCTTTAGAAATAATAAGTGGAAGCTCTAAAGATATAAGTTTTAAGAATATTGATGATATTTTAAAAATATGTATACAGGGTGGAGAGAGTAAAGTTATTATTACCGGGGAGAATGTAAGAGTTTTTAAAATAAGTGACCATATTTATTTTGCCAGTATGGATTGTGTAGAAATTCTACCGGATGAGCTTGTACAGTTTTTGGAAAACAGGGGAGACATAAAAGAAAATGGAGAAAAGAAGGAATTAATAAAGGAACAGAAAAGAAAAAAGTCAAAAGCAAAAGAGGGAGCAGGACAGGAAGCAAAAGAAGCTGGAAATAACGAGGTCAGAGAGGCAGGAAGAAAAGAAGTAAAAGGCGATAAGGAAAGATGGGCAGAAGAAAGAGAGACTGGGGATAAAGAAGTAAAAATAGGGACTCCTTTAAATATGGATGAATTTAATATGGTACTGCATAGTGAAATTTTAGAATACGATAAAAATAAAGTAAATGTAACTGAAGCCGGAAATATGGAAGCTTTTATGGATTATGCTAAAATAAGATTTCCGATTAAGGTGAGAAGCAGGGAAAAATTTGATAAGTTTCACCCTCTGGGTATGGAAAGCGAGAAGAAACTCAAAGATTTTTTTATTGACAAAAAAATTCCTGTACACTTGAGGAGATTTGTTCCAGTATTTGTAGATAAAGAGAAAATAATCTGGGTAGGAACGATGAGGATTGATAATAGAGTTAGAGTAACTAATGAAACAAAGAAAATTCTGCATTTAAAGTTATACAAAAAATAGCAAAATAGATTTAATATGGTTTAATATGAATTTATATATTATATAAAAATGGGGTGATAAATGGGATTATATAAAATAAAAAAAGTCAATGGAGAAAAGATGGTATTTTGTGATGACACCAGAATAAGGATACTCATTGACGAAAAGACACTTTCTAAAAAGGTGAAAGAATTAGGTAATGAAATTACAAGAGATTATAAGGATAAAGAGCCTGTTCTGGTAGCAGTTTTAAGGGGTTCATTCATTTTTATTGCTGATATTTGCAGGGAAATAAAAATACCTGTTGCTTTTGATTTTATGGCTGTTTCAAGTTATGGGAATTCAAAAGTAAGCTCGGGTATTGTAAGAATAACAAAAGACCTCGAATTCAGCATCGAAAATAAAGAAGTAATAATTATTGAGGATATAATAGATTCTGGAAGAACGCTGAATTATCTTATAAAGAATCTTGAAGCGAGAAATCCAAAGAATATAGAAGTCTGTGTACTTCTGGATAAAGATGTTCCAAGAAAGACGGAAAATGTAGTTAAATATAAAGGGTTTGATATTCCAAATAAGTTTGTGGTAGGATATGGTCTTGATTCTGCAGAGAAATATAGAAATTTACCTTTTATAGGGTATATTGAAAATGAATAGTAATTATATTATTATCAAAATTAGCCAGAATGGCAAATAAGAATTGACAAAAAAAATTAGATAATTGAAAAATAGCTGGCAGATAGATGCGGAAAAAATAAATATAAATACAAGGAGTTGTTTAAAATTTGAAAGATAATAAAAAATTTGATAACAGGGTGATTAAAAATATAGCATTACTGGTGCTTCTTATAGTGATAATGTTTCTGGTTTTAAGAAATCCAATGTTCCTTTCGCAACCTGTCAAAGAATTTAACATGAATGAATTTGTTGAAGCAGTAGAACAGGACCAGATAAACACCTCGACGCCAGTGGTAGTTAAAGGGGAAGACAAAATAGTAGAAGGTGAATTAAAAGATGGGACAAAATTTATGGTTTCATTTCTGGAAGATTATGATATTACAAAACTGTTGCTTGATAATGATTTACCTTTTAAAGTAGATAACCAGAAACAATCAATATGGGTTCAAATTCTGGTTAGCATTATACCATTTATTATACTTATTGGGCTGTTCTTCTTTATGATGAGTCAATTACAGGGCGGAAACTCTAAGGTGTTCCAGTTTGGTAAGAGCAAAGCAAGATTGGTGGATAAAAGTAAGAAAAAAGTTACGTTTAAAGATGTAGCTGGAGTTGACGAAGCTGTAGAGGAATTAAAAGAAATTGAAGAATTTCTGGAAAATCCAAATAAATTTAAATTAATGGGAGCAAGAATCCCTAAAGGTGTTCTTCTTTATGGGCCCCCTGGTACAGGAAAGACTCTGCTGGCAAGGGCTGTAGCCGGTGAAGCAGGAGTGCCTTTCTTTACAATAAGTGGTTCTGAATTTGTAGAGATGTTTGTAGGTGTGGGTGCATCAAGGGTAAGGGATCTCTTCAGCCAGGCAAAAGCAAACCAGCCTTCAATAATTTTTATGGATGAAATTGACGCAGTGGGCAGGCATAGAGGTGCAGGTCTGGGAGGGGGACATGATGAAAGAGAACAAACCTTAAATCAATTACTTGTAGAAATGGATGGGTTTGATGCTGACAGTACAGTAATACTGATAGCAGCTACAAACAGACCAGATATTCTTGATCCTGCACTACTCAGACCGGGCAGGTTCGACAGGCAGATTATGGTGGACAGGCCAGATCTTAAAGGGAGGGAGGAAATATTAAAAATACATGCAAGAGGTAAACCGCTTGATAAAGAAGTAAATTTAAAGACAATAGCCAGACAAACACCGGGCTTTACCGGTGCAGACCTTGCCAATCTTTTTAATGAAGCCTCTCTTCTTGCAGCAAGAAGAGACAGGAAAAAAATAACTATGTTTGAAATAGAAGAAGCAGTAGAAAGAGTCATAGCCGGTCCGGAGAAAAAAACAAGAGTTATATCAGAAGAGGAAAAAAGAATAATAGCGTATCATGAATCCGGCCATGCGATAATTTCATATGTGCTTCCTTATGCTAATCCTGTTCATAAAATATCTATCATATCAAGAGGAAGGGCTCTGGGATATGTAATTACACTACCGGAAGAAGACAGGTTTTTAAAATCCAAAAAGGAGCTTATAGACGAAATCACGCAACTTCTGGGCGGGAGAGTCAGTGAGGAGATGAATTTCAATGATATAACATCAGGTGCTCAAAATGACCTGGAAAGAGCTACAAAAATTACAAGAAAAATGATTACAGAATATGGTATGAGTAAAAAGCTTGGACCTATTACTTTCAAGGGCGAAGAGGAAGAAGTATTTTTAGGAAAAGAAATTATTACAAGACCTCACTACAGTGATGAAATTGCTTCGGCTATTGATAAAGAAGTACGGGAAATAATTATGGAAAGTTATGAAAAGGCAAAAAAAATACTTATGAAGAATAGAGAAACCCTTAATAAACTTGCTAATGAGTTAATAAAAAAAGAAACTTTAAGCAGAAACCAAATATTTGAAATATTATCAGGAGTAGAGAGTCATAAAACCAAAAATAGATTTGAGCAGATAGAAGAAAATAGTGAAGCTACAGGCGAAGCTGTAAATGAAAAAGCTGTAAATGAAAATAATGAAGCTAAAAAGCCGGTAAATAAAACAATAAAAAACAAAGGTGTAAAAACAGCTGGTAAGAAATAATAGAAAGATAATATTGAGTAAAGTAAATAGTTAATAGCAAAGAGATAAAAAATTTTCCCGGACAGTAAATAAGCTATCCAATTGTCAAGAACAAAATCAGACTTATAGTAAGGCTATCCAGTATTATTTTGTGATGATAATGTTAAGGAACTAAAATTTTATAACTTATAAAGAAGCCAGTAGTTTATTAAAAGATTAAAAATTATCGGGAGATTTAAAATATAACCTGCAGAGATTGCAGATTTTATAATGACATAAAAGTTTTTATAATATATATAATGGAGTACATACAGGTTAAATCCACAGAGGCCTTAAATGTCTAATAATCCAGAGTATGCAGAGGATTAGAAAATATAAAGGCCTCTTTATTATAGTTATAGTTTGTTCAGTAAGATTAAATATGTTTATTATAATATAAAATTCATGAATAGGAGTTATCAATTGGATAAAAAAATGATAGAAGAAGGAGTAAGGCTGATAATAAAAGGTATCGGAGAAGATATAAATAGAGAAGGCCTCCAGAGGACTCCAGAAAGGGTATCCGAAATGTGTGAAGAAATATTCAGCGGAATAGGACAGGACCCGGCTAAAGAACTGGAGCCTTTATTTGATGAAAACCATGATGAGATGATAATTGTAAAAGATATTCCCTTTTATTCTATTTGTGAACACCATATGGTGCCTTTTACAGGGAAAGCTCATATAGCTTATATTCCAAATAAAAATGGTAAAGTCGTAGGGCTCAGTAAGCTTATAAGAGTACTTGATGTTGTTGCGAAAAGACTTCAGGTACAGGAAAAGTTAACTTCCATAGTAGCGGACACTATTGAAAAAAAAATTAAACCAAGAGGAGTACTGGTCATTGTGGAGGCCGAGCATTTGTGTATGAGTATGAGAGGAGTAAAAAAGCCCAATACATTAACTGTAACGTCTGCTGTAAGAGGACTTTTCAGGGAAAATCCGGCTTCAAGAAACGAGGCTATGGCGCTTATAAAGCAAAATAAGTAGAGCTTGTATTTAATAAATTATCTGGTAAATATAATTAAATATTAAATATAATTATTATGACCGTATCGCAGGCAGCGTGGGGATCTGGTTATAAACAGAGTACGAATTTGCAAATATGTAAGACAGGGATTTTATTATAGATAAAGAATTGATTTGTAACTAAATAAAAAGATAAATAAAAAAATAAATAAAGAATAAAAGACTTGTCGTCAAATATAAAAGGAGCAGATTTATACTGGTAATAAAGTATGAATGGATTTACAAATGGATAAGTATAGAGCAGGAAGTTGATAGTAATGAATTACAAAATAAGAGCGCTAAATATTAAAAACAGGCAGGAAGGTTTAAAGGAGTTTAAGAAAATAGGAGCCACTTCTGAAGGGGCAGAGATAATGGTTGAGAAGATATTTCCACTATCCTTAAAAGTGAGAGGTGTAAATCCGATTGCTGCAAATATATTAAAGCAGGAAATGCTTGCAAGAGGTGGAGACGTTGTTATATCAAGAGATACCCTTATTGGTTTGCGTGAAATAGAGAATAAGGATACAAAAACTGATGTCTTAATTCTGGGTAATATAAATAGTATTAAAAGTCTGATTGATAAGATAGAAGGACAGCAATTCGGGTTAAAGAACCTGGCAATGGAGCTAAGGGACTATCTTGAAAGATTGGATAAGATGTCAAAAAGAGATGAGCTTGTGATAGCTGATAAAAAATTTAACATGGATAGAGATGTTCTGATAATGGGAATTTTAAATGTTACGCCTGACTCCTTTTATGACGGCGGATATTATTTTGAGAAAGATAAAGCTTACAGGAGAGTTGATGCTATAGTAAGCGAAGGAGCAGATATAATTGATGTAGGTGGAATGTCAACAAGGCCGGGTTCCCTGCCGGTAGCCCCTGAGGAAGAGATTGAAAGAGTAATTCCTGTAATAGAATATATAAAGAAAAATTACAATATATTAATATCTGCTGATACTTACCGGTCTGAAGTAGCATCAAGAGCAATTGATGCAGGTGCACAGATTATTA
>JAQVEM010000065.1 GCA_028697935.1 Actinomycetota bacterium | reverse complement strand
TCCCTGAAAATATACTCAAGGGTTTAAAGCTTGAATTTGTAGAAACCATAGATGAGGTTTTAAAGCACGCCCTTGAAAGGAGTCCTCTAAAAAGTACTGAAGCAGATGAAAAAACTAAAAAACCTGTAGCTGAGCAACCTGTTATAGAGAAAACTGCTGCAGAACAGCCTGTAATAGAGCAACCTGCAACAGGGCAACCACCAGGATTTGATTCAGCTATATCTGCAGAGTAAGGTCAAAATACTGCAGCGGTATTTAGTTAAAAATACCGCTGCTATTTTTTTTAAATCAGTTCCTAATGTTTAAAATGTCTTCTTCCGGTAAATACCATTGGAATTTTATTTCTATTACAGCTTGCTATAACTTCATTGTCTCTTATAGAACCGCCGGGTTGTATAATTGCTTTTATCCCACTTCTGGCAGCAAGCTCAGCTACATCTTCAAATGGGAAAAATGCATCAGAGGCCATAACCGAGCCATTACATCTTCCATCTGATTTTTTAATTGCTATTTCTGCTGAATCAATCCTGCTCATCTGGCCTGCTCCTATACCAACCGTTTTACCATCTATAGCAAGCACTATTGCGTTTGATTTAACATTTTTTACTATTTGCCAGCCAAATAGAAGGTCTTCCCACTGTCTGTTGTCCGGTGCTACTTCTGTAACTACTTTCATATTCTCTCTATTATCTATGCCTTCATCAAGATCCTGGAGTAAGATTCCACCGTCGACACTTTTAATATCTACATTTTGTGTTTTAAAGTCTTCCTGATTTAATTTCTTTAAATAATCATCCAGTTTGAAATCTATCTTAAGAATTCTTAAATTTTGTTTCTGTGAAAGCATTTTGAGAGCTTCATCATCAAAATCCGGCGCAATAATAACTTCTACATATTTATCAAGCATAAATTTTGCTGCTTCTGCTGTCCATTTCATATTGCTCGCAATAACGCTGCCAAAAGCTGAAACAGGGTCGCACTCATATGCCTTTTTATATGCTTCTTCAATAGTGTTACCTATAGCAGCCCCACATGGATTATTATGTTTTATCACTGCAACACAGGGGACAGAAAATTCCTTTACAATATTGAAAGCTGCATTACCATCCATAATATTATTATAGGACAACTCTTTACCCTGAAATTGTCGGGCACCAGTAAATTTATCACTGTTGCTATCTATGTATTTATAATATGAAGCTTTTTGATGTGGGTTCTCACCGTATCTAAGATTTTGAATTTTTATAAGATTAAATTTAAGATTATCCTTAAAATCACCATTCTCGCTTCTAAATTTATCTCCGGCTTCTTTTTCACTCATTTCTTCAGTGCCGGTTTCTCCAGCAGAAATTCCACATTCAACATTTAAGTAATCTCTTACTGATATATCTGAATTACCAAAATCCTGTATTTTATTTTTAAGGTAATTAAAAATAACGCTATCATATTCACAGGTATGCTGAAAAGCCTTAACAGCCAGCCTGAAAAGTGTGGCCCTGCTTAAATAACCATCATTCTCTTTAAGCTCCTCCCCTATCTTCTTATAATCTTCAGGATCAACAACTACTGCCACACCTTTATTATTCTTCGCAGCACTTCTAATCATAGTTGGTCCACCAATATCAATATTTTCTATTGCTTCCTCCAGAGTGACATCACTTTTTGATATAGTCTCTTTAAAAGGATATAAGTTTACTACCACCATATCTATTAATTTTATTCCAGCGGAAGCAATTTCACTCATGTGCTTTTCGTTACTTCTGTCAGCAAGTATCCCTCCATGGATATAAGGATGCAGAGTTTTTACCCTCCCATTTAACATTTCAGGAAAACCGGTAAATTCTTCTACTTTCTTTACTTTTATTCCTTCTTCTTCAAGTTTTCTGAAAGTTCCGCCAGTTGAAATGATTTCTACATTCATAGCCTCGAGCGTTCTTGCAAAATCTACAATTCCTTCCTTGTTCGACACACTTATTAAAGCTCTTTTGATTTTTACTTTCATCTCTCTCCCCTATTTTTTGTTATTTTTATCTAAAATCTTTACTTTTCTTCCTTCTATTTTTAGTCTATCCTCACAAAAATATTTTACTGCCAGTGGATAAATTTTATGTTCTATTTTATGTATTTTTTCCTCCAGATCTTCCAGACTTTCATCCTGGTTAATATTCAGCGCCTCCTGGAGTATTATTGGGCCACTATCAAGACCTTCATCTGCAAAATGCACTGTAACTCCGGTTACCTTTACACCGTAATCAAAAGCATCTTTAATACCATGAGCACCTTTAAATGATGGGAGAAGTGATGGGTGGATATTTAGAATTCTGTTTTTAAACCTGGATATAAATCCGGGACTCAGTACAAACATATAGCCAGCCAGTACAACAAGATCTATCTTTTCTTTCTCCAGGAGTTCTATGATTTTACTGTCATATTCCTCTCGGGTGTCATACTCAGAAGGATCCATAAAAACTGCTTTGATTTTATTTTCCTCTGCCCTTCTGAGAGCATATGCATCTTTATTATTTGAAAATACAAGAACAATATCGCCATTAAGATCACCAGTTCTATTATAATCAATAAGTGCCTGAAGATTTGATCCAAAACCAGAAGCAAATACTGCTATTCTTTTTTTCATATGTATCCTGACTTTCTTTATTATTAGCCCTTCTTTATTATTACTTTTCCACTTCCTGAAGTTACAGTCCCTATATTATAAATATTATGAATATTATCATCCATTCCTGTTGCAATTTTTTTGACCCTGTCAAATTCATCGGGTGGAATAATCAAAACCATTCCTATACCCATATTAAATACTCTGAACATTTCCTTTTTATCAATACTGCCCAGCTCCTGCAAAAATTTAAAAACAGGCGGTATCTCCCAGCTTTCTTCCCGGACTACAACATCCATGTTAGCAGGTATAACCCTGTTAATATTTTCATAAAAACCTCCACCTGTTATATGCGCAATCCCATGGATTTTAACTTTACTTTCAATAATTTTATTAATCAATCTGGAATAAAGAAGAGTAGGGGTTAAAAGCAAAATTCCCAGCGGAACGCCACCACTCCAATCATATATTTTATTCAGATCAAGATTCTTATCATCAATTAGTTTACGGACCAGAGAAAAGCCATTACTATGGATACCTGAAGATGGTATCCCTGCCACTATATCTCCCTCATTAACAAGCCCCGGGTTTATTATTTCTGATTTTTCTATAATACCAACTGCAAAGCCAGCAATATCAATATCATCTTCCCCGCTCATACCGGGATGCTCGGCAATTTCGCCACCAATAAGTACAGTATCACAATAAAGACAGCTTTTTGATATAGACTCAATTATGACTTTTATTTTCTCCTCATTCACTTTACCACATGCTATGTAATCGAGAAAAAAGAGAGGTCTTGCACCACAACAGATTATGTCATTTATGCACATTGCAACTGCATCCTGCCCTATACCATGGTAATGATTTAGTCTTTTTGCAAGCATTATTTTTGTTCCTACACCATCAGTTGATGAAACAAGAACTGGAGTTTTATAATCCTTAAGGTCAGGTTGGAAAAGCCCTGAATAAGATGACAGGTCGCTTAACACCCTGTCCGAAAATGTCGAGGCTATTGTCTTCTTAAGCTGACCGAGGACATTGGAGGCTTTTTCTATATTTACACCTGACGATTTGTAGGAATATTTTTTAACTCTTTTTTTATTATTCTCATCAAGCATTTGAAGATATCCTCTTTTCTTTATTAATTAAATGCTTACTGAATTCTTGGTTATCAGGAACAGGAACAGGATACTCTCCATTAAAGCAGGCAAAGCAGAACTTTTCTTTCGATTCACCTACAGCTTTTACAAGACCATCTATGGAAAGATATCCCAGACTATCTACTTTTAGAAATTCTCTTATATCCTCCAGTGTTTTGTGATTGGCAATAAATTCATCTCTTCTGGCCATATCAACACCATAATAACATGGATAAAGAAGTGGCGGACAGGTGATTCTTAAATGTACTCCCCTGGCACCAACATCATATAACATTTTTACTATTTTTTTTGATGTTGTCCCCCTGACTATTGAATCATCAACAACTACCAGCCTTTTACCATATATGATGTCTCTTAAAGGGTTCAGCTTAAGTTTAACACTTATATCCCTCGTTTTCTGCTCCGGCTGGATAAAAGTTCTGCCCACATATCTATTTTTAATAAAACCTTCCGCGTATGGAATCTTTGATTCTTTAGAGTAACCAATAGCTGCAGGAGTACCTGAATCAGGAACAGAGATAACAATATCAGCATCGGCAGGGCATTCTTTTGCCAGTTCCTGACCCAGCCTGTACCTTACAGCAAACATATTCTTACCATATATATAACTATCCGGTCTAGCAAAATAAATAAGTTCAAAAATACACATTGAAATCTTATCAACTGGCAACACCATCTGTGATCTTATACCATCTTTATCAAGAATAATTATTTCGCCGGGATCTATTTCTCTTATAAATTTTGCATCAATTATGTCCAGCGCGCAGGTTTCTGAAGCTATTACATAATTACCATCAAGGCTACCAAGCACAAGTGGCCTGAATCCGTGTGGATCCCTTATTCCAAAAATTTTATCCTTTGTTAATATTAATATAGAATAACAACCTTTAATTTTGCTGACTGTTTCTTTAATAGCGTCCTCAATATTATCTTTTTCCGAACTGCCGATAAGCGATGCTATAACTTCTGTATCTGTATTGGTTTCAAATTTAACTCCTTTTTCTATCAGCTTATTTCTTATTTCATTTGTGTTGGTCAGATTACCATTATTAGCTATTGCAAAACTCTCATTTTTGAACATGTGATATAGCGGCTGTGAATTTTTCCATATATTCATTCCGCTTGCAGAATATCGGGTATGTCCTATTCCAATTTGACCCTGGAGTGGAGCGATATTCTGTTCATTAAATACCCGGGAGACAAGTCCCAGGTCTTTAAATACCAGAATATTCTCACCATCAGATACAGCTATACCAGCGCTTTCCTGGCCTCTGTGCTGTAATGCTTGAAGACCATAAAAAATTATTTTTGCTGCACTTTTACCCGGCGCATATACTCCAAATACACCACATTTTTCATTAAGTTTTTCTTTTGATATCTTATTTACCATTTTCCCCGGTAATAATATTATCTAATATCTTTAAGAATTTGCAGTAATATTTATATAATTAGCAGCATTTATACAATTCTGACAAAATTAAATACTCCCCTCGCACCACCTTCTGGCATTCTGAAACATCTTAAGCCATGGAGAATCTTTTAAATCCTGCTTCCACTTCTCTGGTAACCATGCCCACTGCCATAATAAAAATGCCCTTTCAGGGTGGGGCATCATTGCAAGATGCCTTCCGTCCTCCGAACATAACCCGGTAAACCCATAAGGTGAACTGTTTGGGTTATAAGGATATTTTTCAGCAGGTAATCCATTATCATCTACGTAAATCACAGGAGCAAGGTTTTTTTCATATATTTCTGAAAGTATTTCCGGGTCCGGGCAGAATAAATGCCCTTCTCTGTGTGCTATCCATACACCAAGTATAGAATCTTCCATACCATCAAGCATTATAGAAGGGCTTTTTAATATTTTCACTGACAACCAGCGTGACTCAAACCGCCCGGATGGATTGCTTATAAATCTCGGTTGCCTGTCCTCTGAAATTCCTTTCCATGGCACCCAGCCAAGGAGAGTCATAAGCTGGCAGCCATTACAAACACCAAGAGAAAAAGTATCCTTTCTTGTATAAAAGTCATCAAACATCTTTTTTAATTTCGGGCTGAACTTTATTATACCAGCCCACCCTTTAGCACTGTCCAGAACATCCGCATAAGAAAATCCTCCTACGAATACAGCTCCTTTAAATTTTTCAAGAGTTATGCTACCGTCGAGCAAATCCGTCATTGTTACGTCCCAGGGTTTAAATCCCGCAGCAAAAAATGCTGAAGTCATTTCCCTATCACCATTACTTCCTTCTTCGCGGATAATTGCAACTTCAGGTTTATTTAACCTCTTTAATAATACTGATGGAGTGGCAGCAGGTTTGAAGGAAATGTTATATGAAAGCCCGGATCTATTATGGTTCTGCTTTTGTTCATCTGCCAGCTGTATATTCATCTGATAGCGTTCAAGCTGATCGCTTGTTGATTCCCACCAGTTTAAAAGTTCTGGTGTTCCGGTATCCAGTATTACTTTTTTACCATTGCGTATTATAACCTGTTTTCTTTTACATGTATTGCCAAGAACAGTAAATGGAATACCGGATTTATTAAGAATGGTAGCAATTCTGGACTCATTTTGTGGTAAATATTCCAGAACGAGTCCGAGTTCTTCGGAGAACAACCGTGAAATAATTACATCTTCTTTAGTTATTTCTTCTTTATCAGCAAGTTCTATCTCTATTCCACAGTTCCCAGATAATGCCATTTCAACCAGTGTGGTTATAAGCCCTCCATCACTCCTATCATGCCCTGAAAGAATTAATTTTTCCTTTATTATTTCCTGTATTGCTTTAAATGTTTTAACCAGTAGAACAGGATTTTCAACATCTGGAGAATTGTCTCCTATCTGTCCCAGTACCTGTGCCAGTGCTGAACCTCCCAGGCGATTTTTACCTTCTCCAAGATCAATAAACATCAGTCTGCTCTCATCCGGCCTTTTAATATCAGGGGTTATTACTCTGGTTATATCCTTCATCGAACTATAAGCAGAAACAACTACCTGTCCGGGAGCTTTAACAATTTCATCACCTGCAAGAGCCGCCATTGATAGACTGTCCTTACCACCATCTGCAGCAATACCTATCTCCTTCATTAAATTACTTAAAGAAACCGCTGCTTTATATAGATCAGCGCCTTCACCCGGAAGTTTTGCAGCCCACATCCAGTTTACTGAACATTTTATATCTTCAAGGGCAGTTATAAGAGCCCATACTATATTGGTCAGCGCTTCTCCAACTGCCATACGGGCACAGGCTTCAGGACTAATTAGAGATTTAATTGGTTGCTCACCAATAGCAATAGCAGCCCCGGTAAGACTAAAATGACTCTGTGCTACAACAGCTACGTCCGAAACAGGAAGCTGCAGTGGACCGCAGCATTGCTGCCGGGCAATAAGTCCTGTTACACTTCTATCGACTTTTCTTACCAAAAATCCCTTTGAACCAACCGAGGGTAATTTAAATATGAGTTCCAGAAATTCTTTTACTGATTTACCAGCCGGTAAATTAAGTGGCTCTAATTTTTTAGGGACACTTTTAAGCTCAAATGTTTTACGTGGGATATTACTCAGGATTTCTTTAAGATCCAGATCAACCGGAGTACTGTCATTATAGCTATCATGCACAGTAATTTTGCCGTCACCGGTTATCTCACCAAGAACTTCACAGTTAACTTTTTCGCGATTACATATTGCTTTAAATTCCTCCAGCCGTTCCGGTTTTATAAGAAAAGCATTACGCTCCTGATATTCCGCTCCCCAAATTTCAAGTACTGACATAGTTTTATCACCAACCTGAATATTTCTTATCTCAATTCTGCCACCTGCGGGATCAACAAGTTCGGTTAATACATTACACGGACCTCCTGCACCCTGGTCATGAATACTCATAATCGGGTTA
>JAQVEM010000064.1 GCA_028697935.1 Actinomycetota bacterium | reverse complement strand
GATTACAAAATAAGGGATATCAAGTATGTTGCTGCCTTTGATATAGACAGAAATAAGATTGGTAAAGACCTTGCAGAAGCAATATTTGCAAAACCCAATAATATGACTAAATTTGCAGAGGTTCCCCAGCAGAATGTTGAAGTAAAAATGGGTCCAATAATGGATGGTGCCCCTGATCATTTAAGGAAATTTTACGATGTAGCGGATGACCAAAAACCATGTGATGTAGTAAAAGAACTCAAGGATTCAGGAGCGGAAATATTGGTAAACTTCATACCTACAGGTTCCGAGAATGCTGCGAAATTTTATGCTAATTGTGCCATTGAAGCAGGATGCGGTTTTATAAATTGCATGCCTGAGTTCATATCATCCAACTCAGAATTTGTTGAAAAATCAAAAGCTGCAAAAGTACCCCTCATAGGGGACGATATAAAGTCACAAGTTGGAGCCACTATACTCCATAGAATAATAACCCAGCTCTGTGTTGATAGGGGAGTAAAGATAAATGAAACCTCGCAGCTGAACTTTGCAGGAAATACTGATTTTGTGAACTTGGTAAAGAGGGGAGAAACCAAGGAGTTCTCTAAAAAGGATTCTGTGGAAAGCATCCTTCCCTATAAGGCAGAAGTCTCGGTTGGTTTTGGATATATAGGGCTGCAGAAAGATAGGAAAATTTGCCGTCTTTACTGGGATGCGGAAAACTTTGGCGGAAACCCGGTAAGTATTCAGCTTGAATGTGCAATTGAGGACTCAGCAAATGCAGCAGGTATAATAATTGATGCTATAAGGTATGCAAAGATAGCCCTTGATAGGAATATCGGAGGTCCTCTGTATTCTGCATCTTCTTATTTAATGAAACATCCTCCCAAAAAATTTCCTGATGAAGAAGCAAAAGCAAACTGTGAGAAGTTTATAGCAGGAGAGATAGATTGGTAGACATAGCTGTAATAGGGCACATATTAAATGAAAAGGTTGTGTTCCCGGAAAAGGAGATATATCCGGTCCTGGGGAGTCCAGTGGCATATTCATCGGTGTGCATGTCTATGCTAAGTGTTGATGTGGGTATAGTTACCAAAATAGGTAGAGATTTCCCGGAACAGCTGCTTACAGTTTTTAAACAAACCGGAGTTGATTCCATTGGTATTAAGTTATGTGATAGCTCCACCAACAATGAGCTCATATATGATTTTAATGGAAACAAAAGGGTAAATTTTTTAAGCAAGGCAGATGATATAAGCTATATGGATATACCCAGTGATTATCTTGACTCTGAAATTTTCAGTGTCAGCCCTATGGATTACGAAGTTGGTCTAGATACAATAAAAAAATTAAACGAGACTGGAAAGGTTACTGCAGTAGATATTGGGGGGTACGGGGGAGGAACTTCAGCTACTCATCCGAATATAAAAAATGGCCAGGAAATAAGAGAGGTATGTCCTTATTTCAATATTGTAAAGGGGTCGATTGAAGATTACCTCCATATATTCGGAGATAGGGCAGATGAGGTCTATATATCCGACAAGGTTATAGAATGGGGAGCTGATATAAGTATAGTAACTTTGGGAGAGAGAGGTTCCTATATAAAGACTAAAAATAATCAAAAATATATCTTGCCCTATCCAATCAAACAGAGGGTTGACCAAACAGGAGCAGGAGACTGCTATATGGCCGGATTTCTTTCAAGCTATTTAAAAGACAGGGATCCCTTTGAGGCAGGTTATATAGGTACGGCGGCCACCTCATATGTGATTGAAAGAAGCGGAGGTGTGGTTGCCCAGAGAATGCCCAGCTTAAAGGAAGTTCTAAAGAGGGCCGATAGCCTTAAAAAAATCAATAAAACATAATTTTTAGGGAAAGGGAATTATATGGAAGAGGATAAAAAAGTGGTAGGTATCGGAGTTATCGGTGCAGGAAGCATAGCAGAAATAGCGCATTTTCCATCAATATCCCAGATAGATGAAGCAGAGCTTGTTGCTGCATGTGACCCAGTAGAAGAGTATAGAAAAGCTGCAATAGAAAAATGGGGGGCCAAACATGCATATGAAGATTATCAGCAGATGCTGGAAAGAGATGATATCGAACTGGTTATCATAGCCAGCCCCAACCTCTATCACCACGAGCATGCTATTGCCTGTGCCCAGGCTGGCAAGCATATTATAATTGAAAAACCCTTTGCCTGCACTAACTATGAAGCCTGGGATATTGTAAATACTGCAAAAAAATACGGAACCAAGGTTATGGTGGGGTGCAATTACAGATTCTGGGAGCAGCACCTTATCGCTAAAGAGCTTTTAAACCAGAACATTATAGGGGATGTGAAGATGGGAAGCTCAAAATCACATGAATCCTGGGATTTATATCATGAACTGATTTCGTATACCAGGTTTAGAAATGACGCAAAATTGGCTGCTGCTGGAGCATTATTTGACCTAGGTTCCCATATGGTGGACCTTTTGCTGTGGTTTATGGGAAAAGAAGTGAAACGAGTTTGCGGTATTGCCAAAAACATTACCAGGCCTAAAGCGTATACGGTTCTGGATGACTGCGTATATATTCAGATAGAATTTGCAGACAATACTTTTGGCATAGTGGACCTAAACAGATTTTCCCCTGCAGTGACCCAAGGTTGTGAGCTTCTTGGAACTGAAGGCACTATATTTACCAGTTCTGAGGCACAGAACCCCTATCAATCAGCCCCAATGGCCATATATTTAGATAGGGATTATGAGTGGGAAGAACTGCCGGAAATAATTAGGGATTACAGGTATCCGCAGACTTTCTGGGCAACTGATAATGTAGCCAAGCCTCTTCCTAAAAGATGGATTTCAATATATCCGCCTAGAGGTTGGGCATACAAGAAAATGATAAAACATTTTATAGACTGCATTGCTTATGGAGAGGAACCGGTAATAAAGATGGAAGACGGGGCAAAGGATATGGAAGTGCTCTGTGCTGTCTTTAAATCTATGGAGGAGGATGGATGGGTTGACCTTCCTCTAAAAGAAGAGGTAATACCCCCTAACTTTACAAAAGGAAAGTAAGATGAGCCCTAAAATGGATTTGGACAAATATAAGATTATCGAATTTGCAAAAAAAGCAATTCACTGTGAGCTAAATCACATAACAAAAGTATCAGATAGTATTGGTGATGATTTCTTCCAGGCAACAAGGATGATTCTGGATTGTGGAGGAAAGGTAATACTTTTTGGCCTAGGAAAATCAGGCCATGTTGGAAAAAAGATAGCGGCTTCTATGGCATCAACAGGCACACCGTCATTCTTCCTCCATGCAGATGAAGCGCTTCACGGGGACTTGGGTATGATAGAGAAAAAAGATGTGGTTATTGCCCTATCAAATTCCGGAGAGACTAGAGAACTGTTGAATGCAATACCTACAATGAAAAAAATAGGATGTAGGATAATATCAATTACATCTAATGAGAATTCTACCTTGGCGCAACATAGTGATTTGCATATTTCTATAGGAAAAATAAAGGAAGCCGATCACCTAAATTTAGCCCCTACCACAAGTTCTACGGTAACCCTGGTTCTAGGGGATGCGCTGGCAGTGACTCTATCGTACCTTAAAGGATTTAAAAAAAAGGATTTCGCTCTCTGTCACCCGGGAGGATCTCTAGGGAAAAGTCTGACTGGGAAAAGTATATAATTATAAAAAAATATATAAAACTTTAATAAAGGAGGTGGATTATATTTCAATACTAAAATATTATAATATGAAGGAATAAAAAGAGGAGGAGGAAGTGAGCAGAGTAAAACGATGGCCATTGGTAATAGTTATGACCGTTAGTATGTTAACCGTATTTTCATTAGCAGGGTGTTCTGGTGGGGCGATAGAAGAAGCAGAAATATCTGCAGATGGAACACCCGCAGCCGAAGAACCCGCAGCTGAAGAACCTACAGTAGAAGAAGCTAAAGATATAACAATTGCTGTAGTTCCTAAAGCACTAGATAATCCGATTTTTACTGATACTGCAGTTGCAGTTGAAGAAATAGGGAAAGAATTAGGTATAAAAACTGAGTATGTTGGCCCAACTAGCTCTGATGCAGCCGAACAGGTGCTAGTAATTGAAGGCCTTATTGAGAAAGGAGTGGACGGTATACTTATTAGTCCTAATGATCCTGATGCTTTATCAGGTGTTATTTCGAAGGCAATTGAAAAGGGGATAAAAATAGGTTGTTTTGACTCAGATGCTCCTGAATCAGAAAGGCTTTTTTATATTGGTACCGATAATTATGAACTTGGTAAAGTATGTGCAGAATATTTAATAGAAGTTTCAGATGGAGAAGCTCCAAATACTGCCGTTATGACAGGTGTGATAGGTGCTTGGAATCATGAAGAAAGAATTAGAGGTTTTAAAGAAACAATAGAGGATTATGATATAGAAGTAGCTAGCGTACAAGCATGTGACGATAATATAGAGAAATCAGTAGAGATTCTTAACACTTATACTCCAGCGCATCCAGAATTAGATGCTTGGTTTGTAACCGGAGGCTGGCCGTTTTTTGTTCCAGTTGATGCTTTACCGGAAATTCAAAAATTTAGGGAAAAGGGAGGATATTTCGTAATAATTGATACATTTTATCCACAGCTTGCTTTTATGCAGCAAGATCCCCCTTATGCTGATGTTATGGTAGGCCAAGACTTTTATGCAATGGGTGAGATTGGAGTTAAAACCTTATATGAACTTGCAATTAATGGTGAAGATGAACTAGAAGATGAAATAATAATAACTCCGATGGAAATCTGTACAAAAGAAAATGTTGGTGAGCTTGAGACAAATAAAACACCTTGGTCCTTTTAGATTATAACTTTGTAATTCTATAAGGGATCATCAATAATTTCGATGATCCCTTATAGGTAAAGTCTTTTTTAAAATTAGAGGTAAAAATATTTCATATTTGGGTAAAAAGAAAAATTTAATAAGGAAGATTATATTAAAAGTACGGCTAATTTTTTTCTAGAAAATAAATAGAAGGTAAAAAATATGATAAAAAACAATGTATTGAAATTTCTTAAATCAGATATTTCGCGAGTTCTAATCAGCATTGTTGTTATTGTGATAGCTATGACAATATTCACAGATAAATTTGCTTCTTTTTCAAATATATCTTCTATTTTAAGGAACCAGTCAATTTATGGAATAATGGCAATTGGTGTATTGATGATAATATTAACTGGTGGGATAGATTTATCTATCGGTTCAGTATATGGCTTTGCTGGAACAGTATGTGCTGTTTGTATTATGAATGGCCTACATCCTTTTTTGGTAATTATAATAACTGTTATTAGTGGTGGGATTATTGGTTTATTAAATGGTGTAATTATAGCAAAAGTAGGTGTGGCTCCTTTTATTGTTACCCTGGGTATGCTAGGCATTGTAAGAGGACTTAATTACATATTAACAGGTGCCACAGCAATAATTATAAATAATAAGGCTTTTACTTTTTTGGGCGATGGTTCTTTGGGGAAAATACCAGTTCCATTAATTATATTAATAGTCATTATTCTAATCTTTAACACAATTTTAAATAATACAATTTTTGGTAGAAGAATTTATGCAATAGGCGGTGATGAAGGAGCTGCAGTTTTGACAGGCATTAATGTAGTTAAAATGAAGATTCTGGTTTATGCTCTTGCAGGGTCATTATATTCAATTGGGGGAATAATTGGTGCTGCTAAAGTTGCATCTTCATACCCGTTAGCAGGAACAGGTTATGAGTTTGAAGTAATCGCAGCCTGCATAATAGGTGGTACATTGCTATCTGGCGGTAAAGGAACGGTAGTTGGCACGGTACTTGGGGCTATTTTTATCGGAATTTTAAAGAACAGCATAATAATATTGGGAATTTCTCGTTTTTGGCAGCAAGCAGCAAATGGACTTATTATTATATTCGTAATAGCAATTACTAGTTATTTTAGTAAAGAGCGAGAGAGTTTTTGTTAGATAAAAATTTTTAGAACCTTATAAAGCAAAATAAAAATACGATTGATAGATATGAGTAATAAAAAATTTTTAATAATGAAAAATATATCAAAATCTTTTCCTGGTACTGTAGCGCTAAAGAATGTAGATTTTGAGATTAATAAAGGGGAAATAATAGGATTAATTGGAGAGAACGGAGCAGGTAAATCAACATTAGTGAATATTATTTCTGGGGCTTTAAGTAAAGATTCAGGGGAATTATACATTGAAGGCGAAAAGGTAAGTTTAAACAATCCTTTAGCTGCAAAAAACAAAGGCATAGTTACAATACACCAAGAATTAAGTTTATTTTCAAACATGAATGTAGCAGAGAATATATTTATGGGAAACGAAAAAGCAATTTTTAGATTTTTTTTAAACAGAAGAGATATTTTTTCAAAGTCAAGTGCCATTTTGGAAAATTTGGGTTTAAAAATCAAGCCTAGCGTTTTAGTAAAAGATCTATCAGTTGCTCAAAGACAGTTAGTGGAGATTGCTAGAGCTTTAGTTGTTAATGCTAGATTGGTAGTTATGGATGAACCAACATCCTCTTTAATGAGTGATGAGATTACCATGCTAATAAAAATAATAAATAAATTGAAGAAAAATGGAGTGAGTATTATTTTTGTTACTCATAAGCTTGACGAGATTATTAATTACACCGATAAGGCTACTGTTCTAAGAGACGGAAAGTTGGTGGGTACTGTCGCTAAAGAAGAATACTGTGTAGATAAACTAATAAATATGATGGTTGGTAAAAAACTAGATGATTTTTACATTAAGAAAGAAAAAAAGATAGTTAAAGAAAATTCTTTTGAGGTAAGAAACCTATCCACTATATTTTTGGAAAATATCAATTTTTCTGTAAAAAAAGGAGAGATATTGGCTTTAGCTGGACCAGTAGGAGCTGGGAGAACTGAGATCATGCGGGCTATTTATGGTATTGATAGAAAAAAAACGGGTAGCTTTTTTATTAACAATAAAGAGGTAGAGATAAATAATCCTTTTGACGCTATTAAAGCGGGGATAGGTTTTGTTCCAGAGGACAGAAAATTACAAGGCTTGATAATAGATATGACGGTAAGATCTAATGTCACTCTGCCAATTTTGAAGAATTTAAACAAGCTTGGATGGATCAATACAAAAAAAGAGAACAGTGTCGTAAATAAGTTCATAAAAAGGCTATCAATTAAGGTAAATAACAGTAACCAAATCTTAAAAAGTTTAAGTGGAGGCAATCAGCAGAAAGTATCAATATCTAAATGGTTAGCAATACGGCCAAAAGTCCTATTACTAGATGAACCAACAAGAGGAATAGATGTTGGGGCAAAGCAAGAGATTTATAACATAATAAATAATTTATCACAGGAAGGTATAAGTATAATAATTATATCATCAGAACTTGAAGAAACAATAAAAATAAGCGATAGAATTGTTATTCTCTATAACGGAAAAGTTAAAGGAGAAATTGACAGCAATAATGCCACTCAAGGAAAAATTTTAAAAATTGCTCACTGTTAATAAAAACTTCAAGAACAATATAATTATGAAAAGAGGAAAGATAATTTAGATGGATAATATTAAAAAGTTAAAAAAATATATGCTTTCTGAACTATTCGGAATCACATTAATATTAATTGTACTGATAATACTTTTTTCTGCTTTATCTGAAAATTTTCTTAAAATTGATAA
>JAQVEM010000063.1 GCA_028697935.1 Actinomycetota bacterium | reverse complement strand
TGAGCTTTACTATTAACATCTCTGTGCTATTCTATAAACTAAACAACTTTTGAAAAAATTATATTACATGGGTTAGCAAAAATCTATTCCAGAATAGTGTGGTTATTGGAAAAAAATAAATATTAATGTATTATATTTTACTAACCAGAATCATATTTTAACAAATAAGAATCAGGGGTTAATCTTTTTATATGGCAAAGACCATTGAAGAAATAAATGAAAAAATAAAAAACGGCAGTGTTGTTGTTCTTAATGCCGAAGAGATAATTGAATATGTAGCCGAAAAGGGGGTAAAGAAAACAGCAAAGGAAGTAGATGTCGTTACTACCGCAACTTTTGGTCCTATGTGTTCTTCGGGGGCATTTTTAAATTTTGGTCATCCTGACCCTCCTATAAAAATGACAAAAGTGTGGCTAAATGATGTTCCAGCATATGCAGGATTAGCAGCTGTAGACGCCTACATTGGTGCTGCTGAACTTTCGGAAACTGAAGGAATGAAATATGGAGGTGCCCATGTAATAGAAGACCTGATTTCAGGAAAACCGGTAAAGTTAAGGGCAATCGGATACGGTACTGATTGCTACCCGAGAAAAGAGATAGAAACATATATAACTAAGGATACAATAAATCAGGCATTTCTTTTTAATCCAAGAAATTGTTATCAGAATTATTCCGCAGCAACCAATTCTTCTGGCAGAACTATATATACATACATGGGAAAATTATTGCCTAATTTCGGTAATGTCACCTATTCCAGTGCCGGTCAGCTGAGCCCTCTTTTAAATGACCCGTACTATAGAACTATAGGAATAGGTACAAGAATATTTCTTGCAGGAAGCCAGGGCTATGTCTCATGGTACGGCACACAGCATAACCCCGGCCAGGAGCGGCTGGCTAACGGTACGCCATGTGGCGGTGCAGGAACCATTGCTGTTACAGGCAACCTCAAAGAGATGAGCACAGAATATTTAAGAGCGTGTATTTTTTATGGTTATGGAGTTTCCATCTTTATAGGAATAGGCATTCCCATTCCGGTAATTGATGAAGAGATGGTAGAATTCCTCAGAGTTAAGGACGAAGATATTTATACAGAAATTATTGACTATTCAGTTAAAAGGAGAAACAGGCCATCCTGTGGAAAAGTAAACTATGGACAGCTAAGAAGCGGTAAAATAATCATTAATGGGAAGCCAGTTCAGACTGGTTCAATTTCCAGCTATTTCAAGGCTCTGGAAATTTCTAATGTTTTAAAAGATGAAATTAAGAATGGGAAGTTTCATCTAACTAATTTTGTTGCTCCACTACCTCTTGAAGAGCCATACATGAATCTTGATATATTAAGCAGGGAGGAACTCCAATGATAAAAAGAAAACTTGTACTGAGTTTCCCGGAAAATATTGTAACAAAGCCAATTACTTATAGGCTGGTAAAAGAATTTAACCTTGAGTTCAACATACTCAGAGCTGAAATAACACCCAATATGGAAGGAAAAATGCTTATTGAATTAAAGGGGGACAAAGCTCAAATTGACGAAGCAATTAAATATCTTAACCAGACTGGTGTCACTGTTCAGGAAGCAGTAAAAGATATAATTACAGACAAGAACCGGTGTGTAGACTGTGGCCTGTGCACTTCGATATGCATTACACAGGCACTTGTTCTTGATGACAGGAGCCATAAATTAAAATTCAATAAAGATAAATGTATTTTATGTGAATTATGTCTTGACTGCTGCCCTGTTTCTGCCATCAAAGTACATATCTAACTACCCTATTACTGAATAGTCCGGTATAATTTACTATAATTAATACTGATTAAATAAATTAAGTGTTATTCTTCATATACTTCAAATTCATCTTTTAATGCTCCACATTCAGGACAAACCCAGTCATCCGGTAAATCTCCAAATTTCGTACCGGGCATTATATCACTATTAAGATCGCCTTCCCCGGGATCATAAATATACCCGCAGACCTGACATTCCCATCTATCCATTTTTACCTCCGCTTTTATATGTTTTAATATACTGGAAATTAATATAGCAGAATTAATATTTCTATACTGTCCAGATTTTCTAATCTTAAAGGCTTTGTAGTATAATAATAAAATAAAATTATATCTAACACAATAGATTCTAATATAAACCGGCACAATAAATTTTATGTTAAAAAAAACCAGAAAAATTTTAACTTTTTCAATATCTGTAACACTTATCTTTCTACTTTTTATTTTTCCTGTAGATAAAGAATTATTCTGCGATACTGATAACACCAGCTTATCCGGATCGGACAACAATGGAAATAGTATTGAAATAAATAATTTTTTCATTTGTGAGATTGAAGGAATAATAGACCCTCCTATATCAAATTTCATATCAAAGTGCTTAAAAAAGTCACTCGATTCAGGTTATGGTCTTATTATATTAATGGACACACCCGGTGGTCTGGAAACATCCATGCGGGAAATAATAACTGAAATTCTAAATGCAGAAATACCTGTAATAGTTTTTGTTTATCCCGAAGGCGCCAGAGCTGCTTCTGCAGGAACATTTATAACCCTTTCATCAGATATTGCAGTAATGGCACCCCTTACCAGTATTGGAGCAGCCCATCCAGTAAATCTGGGAGGACAGGAACAAATTTCCGAAGATATGCTTGATAAAATTGTAAATGATTCTGTGTCTTATATTAAAAATCTGGCTTCATCAAAGGGAAGAAACTCAGAATGGGCAGAAAAAGCAGTAAGAGAGAGCTCTTCCATTACTGCCACAGAAGCACTACAACTGGGAGTAATTGATTTTACAGCTTCCACCATTGATGAGCTGCTTGTAAAAATAGACGGAAAAATTCTGGCAAAATCAGGTAAAACCTTTCTTATACATAGTGCTGGAAGCAAACCTGAAAAAATTGAAACTAATTTTATTACAGATTTTCTCCATATCATTGGCAACCCAAATATTGCCTATATATTATTCATTCTGGGAGTTCTCGGAATAATTTATGAGATCTCACAGCCCGGTCTGGGTGTCACAGGAGCTCTGGGCGTCTTATTCTTAATCCTGGGTTTTTATTCCTTCAGCATTCTTCCTATTAATTACGCAGGTCTGGCACTTATAATACTAGCAGTAATTTTATTTATTCTCGATATAGTACTCGGTCTTGGTGGGATACCATCAATAGTCGGAGTTGCATCGCTAATTATTGGCTCTTTTTTACTGATTAATACCGGAGCAGAGTACCTTCAAATTGCACAAAGTCTTATAATCAGCACTTCAGTGGTGGTTTCAGGCTTTATATTAATTTTAATGAGAGCAGCCCATAAAATCCGTAATATAAAGCCCATCACCGGTAGCGAAGGTATTATAGGTGAGACAGCTGTAGTCTGCCGAGAATTGAACCCTGAAGGGCAGGTCAAAGTATCAGGAGAAATCTGGAAAGCTATATCTGCAGATGGGAAAACAATAAAAGAGGGCGAAAAAGTTAAAATAATTTCAATTGAAGGATTAACTTTATTTGTAAATTTATTAAACAGGTATAATAATAGTAGTAATAATAAAAATATAAAAGGAGGCTAAAATGCCAGCTGGTACGATGATTGGTATATTATTTGGTGTGTTTATTATAGTGATTCTTCTATTTTCTGCTATTAAAATTCTTAAAGAATATGAAAGAGGCGTAATTTTTAGATTTGGGAGATTAAAGGGAGTAAAAGGACCCGGTATATTCCTGTTAATTCCATTTGTAGATAAAATGACTAAAGTTGACCTCAGAACTGTTACCATGGATGTACCACCACAGGATGTTATAACCCGTGACAATGTACCGGTAAAAGTTAATGCAGTTGTATACTTCAGGGTAATGGACCCTGCAAAAAGTGTGGTTAAAATTCAAAGATATATGGTTGCTACTTCACAAATAGCCCAGACCACACTCAGAAGTATACTCGGCCAGGTCGAGCTTGATGACCTTCTTGCCAGAAGGGATAAAATAAATCAGGAACTGCAAAAAATTATAGACGAACAAACAGATCCATGGGGAGTAAAAGTATCAACTGTAGAAATTAAAGACATAGAGCTACCACAATCAATACAGAGAGCATTCGCAAGACAGGCTGAAGCTGAAAGAGAAAGAAGAGCAAAAATAATTAATGCCGAGGGAGAATTCCAGGCATCTGAAAGATTATCAGAAGCTGCAAAAGTACTCAGTAAATATCCGGTATCCGTGCAGCTAAGGTTTCTACAGACTCTAAAGGAAATAGCTACCGAGCAAAATTCAACCATTATATTTCCTGTTCCAGTTGACCTTATTGGAGCATTTTTAGAAAAAAATCGATAAAAAATAGAGAGTAGAAAGCTAAAAGAGACTTTGGCTGAAAAAAAATTTTTAAACAATTTACCTGTCCAGCAGATATCAGGTAAAATAATAAATTTAAGAGTACTGGAAAAAAAAGACCTGGAAAAAACCCTTATGTGGTTAAGTGATCCTTCCATTAATATGTATCTCAACAGCAATTTCCGGGACTATGATATGGAGAGGGAGCTTAAGTGGTTTGAGTTTATTCAGAGCTCTAATAGCGATGTAGTATTTGCTATAGAAGAAAAGGAATCCGGTATTCATATTGGTAACTGCTCGCTGGACAAAATTGACTGGAGGAGAAAAATCTGTGAAATGGGCATTGTAATTGGTGATAAAAACAACTGGAACAAAGGTTATGGTACTGACACAGTAAAAACTATTACAGAATTCGCATTTCAGAAGCTCGGTCTTCAAAGTGTTCAGTTGAATGTTTTTAAGTATAACCACCGGGCAATAAGAGTATATAGGAAATGCGGGTTTAAACTCAAAAGTATTAAAAGAAAAGACCATTTTCATGACGGAAAATACTGGGATACTCTGCTAATGGAACTGGAAAGTTCTTTGTAAGCTTTATTATAAAAATTATATAAAAATATCGCTGGCTGTTAATAAGAAAATGTAAAATGTCTCTTTTACTAGCCACTACCCCTCTTCAAGGTCTCCCTCATAAGATACAAGTTTTACAGAGGTTAAATCATTTAACTCTTTTATAACTTTAAGCAGATCCTGTATTTTATCTTTCTTTATCTTTATCTCTACTATAAATTGACTTTTATCCTTCTCTATTATCTTTGACCTTACCTTATAAAGCATCGTATTCTTTTTTAAAATGTCCTCTATCTTTTCCATATCAAGCTCTTTTGAATCAATTATTAATAGATACGGCTCTACAAATTTTACCTTTTTTGAAAGTATAAAAACCACAAGACCCGATATAGTGTCTTTTTACTTTTAATATTTTATTTTTATGTTAATATTTTCACATTAATTATTAGAAGTATAATTTATGTATACATATAAAAGAAGAGCCAGAATCGATGCCGGTTCAATTTTTTTTATAGTTATTTTTTTAATAGCTTCAACAGTTATTGGATACTTCGCATTGACTGATAAAGGAAAGTTCTGGGATATCTTACCTTTTATCTGTATACCCGTAATAATAATAAGTCTGATACTTATAATTGTTAACTTTGCCAGAAGAGTAAAGGCGGGTACTTTTTTTGTCCTTTTTTTTATATTATCTGTTGTAGGACTTGTAATGTCCAATTTTTTTGGTCCCCAGGCTTTAATCAACAATGCTGAAAACAGCTTTGATAATAAAAACTATGAGGAATCAATATATTATTACAGAACTGTCCTTGACAATTACCCTGGTAGCCGCCATGTAAACACTGCCCTTAAAAAAATCCCATCTACTTATTTTTATAATAAAAACTATGAAGAAGCTATAAGCAGTTACAATGAAGCAATAGAACTTGAAATAATAAACGGTAATGATCTTGAGATAAAAAAAAATCTTGAAGAATGTTATATAAAATCAGCTGAAAGATATTATAAAAATAATAAATATTCTCTTTCCGCAGAGAATTATTTTGAGGCAGTTATGATACTGGAAGATATCAAAAATAATTTTCCTGACACTAATGAGGCTTTTATTGCTGAATATAAAATACCAGAATATCTTTTCAAATCAGCATCTGGCTTTAATAAGGTTAAAAACTGGGATAGAGCTATAGAATGTCTCGAAAAAATTATCAGAGAATACAATAATAGTAATTATTTCTCCGATGCCTGCCACCTTCTGCTGGATACATATTTTAAAAAATCAAGAGAATTAATACTGGATAATAATTACCAGAAAGGCATAGAAGAATTTTTAAAATTTCTGGATCTTGATTCTGCAGATTATGTTTATAACAATATCAGTGATTACCAGAAACAGATTATATTTTCAAATATTCCTCCTGACACCTTAAAGAAAATTGCAAATGATAATTATAATTCAGGTTCATATAAGAAATCACTTTTTTTGTGCGAGATTATTATCGAGTATAACCCTGAGATAGAAGAAGATATTTTTCCTTTACTTGTTGATTCAAAGTTAAAACTTATTTCTTCTTCTGATTATAAATTACTTGAGCAACCTGCCCCTCTTCGCAGATTCTGGGGTTCTAAAAAGTGTATACTTGTGATAGAGAATAATACTGAATTTGATTTAGCTGTGTACTTAAAGGGACCTGAATATAAATTAATAAAGATAGAAAAAAATTCCAGCCAGGAAATAGAAACAGCCCCCGGTACCTATAAGATTGCTATGGATTCAAACAATACTGACATTCTTCCTTATTATGGTGAAATAACATATGAAGAAGGACAGAAATATTTAGTGGAATACTCAATATAAAATAATTGATCAAATTTGATAAATAAATTATTATCCAGATTATTATTCAAATTTTCTGTACAGGTTTTCGTTAATTAAATCCTGAAAAATTTTCCCAAGTTGTTTTTTTGTATTATCAAAATCTTTATTTCTATCTATATTACAATTTGCTTCCATATTAACCAGTAATTTATCCAGCAACCCTGTCGCTGACTTTATCTGTCCTTCTGTTTTCCCCCGATCTGCCAGCTTTAAATCTTTTACAATTTTATCTATCTCTACATTAAAACTATTAAAACTGTCTTTAAGTGCACCACTAAACTGTGCTTTCTGCCAGAAAAACTTTCCTCTATTTCTTTCATTATATATATTAAAAAGACCAAATAAATACTCAATATCAACACCCAAAGATTCACAGGTATTCTTAATAATGAATAATCTCTTTGTAATATACGGCATTCCATTTAATTTTTCGAAATCTATAGTATTCATTTAATTACCCTGTAGTAATCTGTACTGTTTATTTAATTAATTGCTGTAGTTACTTATTTAATATTGTTTTTATGATACTACTTTTTACCCTTTTCAGGAAGCAGGAATCTCAGCGGCATTTCCCTGCCTTTTTTTATACCTACTCTGGAGGTTCTGATTATTTTACTATTATTATTTTCTTTGTAACAATTGTTGTTTTCGCTATATTTAAATATATGTAATCCGCTTTCGCCTCTCACAATATTGGCACCATTATCATCTGTATTTATCCCGAGAGCAATTGTTAGCCTGCCCGGTCCATTCGTCAGATTTCTATCAGTTTTTCTCCTTTCCTTCATAATGTCAGTTCCCCAGATTGGTTCCAGAGCCCTTATCAGAACAGCACCTGGTTTCCCTTCATCTTCTGTTACAACATTTAGCAGATAATACATCCCATAACACAGATAGACATAGGCTATTCCCGGTCTCC
>JAQVEM010000062.1 GCA_028697935.1 Actinomycetota bacterium | reverse complement strand
TACAGGTTGCAGAGCTTGTTCTTCAGAGAGCTAAAAGGCTGGTTGAGCACGGGAAGGATGTTTTGATACTCCTGGATAGCATAACGCGACTTGCAAGAGCATATAACCTCTCAATTCCGGCGAGCGGAAGGGTTCTATCTGGAGGTGTAGATTCCTCAGCACTTTTCCCACCAAAGAGATTTTTTGGGGCAGCAAGGAATATTGAAAATGGTGGTAGTCTTACAATACTTGCAACTGCGTTGATTGAAACAGGTAGCAGGATGGACGATGTCATATTTGAGGAATTTAAAGGTACAGGAAACATGGAGTTAAATCTGGACAGACAGATTGCAAATAAAAGAATTTTCCCGGCAATAGATATAACCAGGTCTGGAACCAGAAAAGAAGAATTACTCATGGATAAGGAAGAAGCAGCTATGGTATGGAAGCTTAGAAGGTTAATTTACGAGAAAGAACCTGAAGTTGCCCTCGAGCAATTAATAGATTATGTTAAAAACACTAAATCAAATGCAGATTTTCTCAGAGCTATAAAGGCCACTTTTGAAAAAGAAGGGAAATAATGACAATAAATTATCTGTCCTCTATGGTTCATTGACATGATAAACAACATAACTTAATACGCTTAACATGGAAAGCTTAAGCGTGGATGTTTCTTTCTTGTAAAGAGTGCAGGAAGTTTTGTAAAGATTGACTTGTTATTTATTCTGTTAATACGTTGCAAAAATTATACGGGCTATATTTACTGTATAAAGTATTTGTGTTAATATTTAGGACTTGAAATAACAAGTAAAATGAATATAAAAAATAAATATAATTGATGGAAATACTACAATTGAGAGTGAGGATTTAAAAAGATGAAAAAAGGTATACACCCTGAATATTTTGATTGTACTGTGACCTGTTCCTGTGGTAATACATTTAAAACAAGGTCTACTAAAAAAGAGATAAAAGTTGAGATATGTTCTAATTGTCACCCCTTTTATACTGGAAAACAGAAACTGGTTGATTCTGGTGGAAGAGTGGAAAGATTTAAAAAGAGACTTGTAAAGTCTAAAAAATAAAAAAATAAAAGGGGCAGTTATGAAGGCAAACTTAATAAAACATACACAGGAACCGGAAAAAACTGTAGCAGTAGCTGCAAGACTCTGCTATTCACCTGTAGGTGTTGAAGACCTTATGAATAAACTCGATAGTGAGAAGGTAGAAAAGCTTGTAAGATTTGTAATAAAAAGTGGACACTTGAGTACTGTAGAGCATATAAGTTTTACATTTGCAGTGGAGGGTGTATCAAGAGCGCTGACGCACCAGCTTGTAAGACATAGAATAGCTTCGTATAACCAGCAGTCTCAAAGATATGTTAAGTTTAGCGAACACTTTGAATATATCACTCCGCCTTCTATAGAAGATAATAAGGAATGTAAAGAAAAATTTGATAATTTAGTTTCGAGCATCCATGGCTTTTATAAAGAGTTACTGGATGCAGGCATAGAGCCAGAGGATGCAAGATATATACTGCCAAATGCTTCAGAAACAAAAATAATTGTAACCATGAATGGCAGAGAGCTTTTACATTTTTTTACTGTAAGATGCTGTAATAGAGCACAGTGGGAAATAAGGGAACTTGCCATAAAGATGTTAAAAGAGGTAAAAAAGGTTGCACCTGTTGTCTTTGAGAAAGCCGGCCCAAATTGTCTGAGAGGCCCATGTCCCGAGGGTAAATTTAAGTGTGAAAACCCCCCTAAAGCGAGTGATTTTGATGCCTGAAGTCAGACCTGATAATAAGATTCAGGTTGGTGGTCAGGCAGTTATTGAGGGAGTTATGATGCGGAGCAAAAATTTCTGGGCGCTGTCTGTAAGAAAGCCTGATAAAACTATTTCCACCCAACTTTTTAAAGAAAGTTCTCCAGCCAGTAAAAACCGGATATTTGGTTTCTTTATTATCAGGGGAGTTGCATCTTTGATAAGTAATCTGTTAGTGGGTTTTAAAGCGCTGAGTTATTCTGCTAATGAGTCAACAGATTCAGAAATAGAATTTTCAAAAAAAGATATGCTCATATCTACAATAATCGCGGTCGTATTTGCGGTTGGTGTTTTTTTTGTACTCCCTACTGTAATTGGCAAAACTTTTTTTAACAATATTTCTAATATTGTAGTTTATAATATTTTAGAAGGGTTGGTCAGAATAGGGTTTTTTCTGGTATATATAATTGCAGTATCACAGATTAAAGATATAAAAAGAGTATTCCAGTATCACGGTGCAGAACACAAAAGTATAAATGCTTACGAGAATGGTGAGGAACTAAAACCTGAAAATGTCAAAAAATACAGTACGATTAATGTCAGGTGTGGTACAAGTTTTTTAATGATTGTTATGATTATAGCTATATTTGTTTTTTCTCTTCTGGGGAAGCAAACTATGTTGTGGAGGATTCTATCCAGAGTGCTTTTGGTGCCAGTAATTGCAGGTATTTCATATGAATTTATAATGCTTGCTGGAAAATTTAACAATAATAAACTGATTAGAGCACTTCTCTATCCAGGTCTGCTCCTGCAAAAAATTACTACGAGAGAACCGGATATCGACCAGATAGAAGTAGCTATAGATTCGCTTAATAGTGTACTGGAAGCAGAAAAGCTGCTAGCTTTAAATGTATAAGAGGTGTAAGTTAATATGTCGTCAGCATTACTTGATAAATTAAAATTATACGAAGATAACTATATAAAGTTAACCAGCAAGCTCTCAGATCCTCAGATTTCTCAAAATCCCGAAAAATTAAAAGAGTACGGTAAAAAAATAGCTGAAATTGAGGAGATTGTAGAGATTTCTAAAAGATATAGAGAGGTCCTTTTTTCTATTAAAGAAGCGGAGGATATGCTAAAGCTGGAAAAAGAAGAAGAAATGAGAGGATTTTTAAAAAGCGAGCTTAAAGAAAATCTTGATAAGAAACAGAAACTCGAAAAAAAAATAAAGGCACTCTTAACCCCAAAAGATCCCAATGATAAAAGGAATGTTATAATTGAAATCAGGGCTGGAGCCGGAGGAGATGAAGCTGCATTATTCGCCGGAGTTCTTTACAGATTATATGTAAAGTATGCTGAGAGTCGAAAATGGAAGCATTCGGTACTGAGTTCAAACGCACTTGGAATTGGTGGCTTTAAAGAAATAATATTTGAGATTGAGGGTGAGGGTGCATATGGAATTATGAAATATGAATCCGGTGTGCATAGAGTTCAGAGAGTACCTGCAACAGAATCCCAGGGGAGAATCCATACTTCGACTGCCACAGTAGCTGTGCTTCCGGCAGCTGAAGAAGTTGATGTAAATATAGACCCTGCTGATTTAAAAATTGATGTTTTTCGTTCCAGTGGACCCGGGGGTCAGTCTGTAAATACTACAGATTCTGCTGTCAGGGTAACACACATTCCAACAGGTATGGTTGTAACATGTCAGGATGAAAAATCACAACTTCAAAACAAGGAAAAAGCCTTAAAAATTTTAAGAGCAAGACTCAAAGAAATGGAAGAGGAAAAGCAGATAAACGAGCAGATTGAAAAAAGAAGAATGCAGATAGGCTCGGGGGACAGGAGTGAGAGAATAAGAACATATAATTATTCCCAGGGCAGGGTTACAGATCATAGAATAAATTTAACATTATATAAGCTGGATGAAATTCTTGAAGGCGACCTTGATCAGTTGATTGAACCATTAAGGAATGCAGATAATGAAAAGAAAATGGAAAAGATAGGGGCTTAGATTATTTGCCAGTATGGAATGTAAAAAATATTCTGGAATGGGCAATAAATTATTTTAGCTGCAAAGAAGTTCCGCAGCCAAGATTGTCAGCAGAATTGTTGCTTGGTTCAGTCCTCGGCCTTGATAGGGTAAATTTATACTTAAACTATAATCGTGTTTTAAATAATCAGGAACTTGCCACATATAAAAAATACATTCTGGAAAGGCTTGAACATACTCCCATTCAATATATATTAAATGAGGCATATTTTAGAAAAATAAAACTATATGTAGATGAAAAAGTACTGATACCGCGACCTGAAACTGAGCTTATAGTAGATAAGGTATTTCAAATATTAAAAGATAGTCTGAATAAGAGGGAAATTGATATTCCGGGTAAAGATAAAATTAATATTTTAGAAATTGGTACAGGGAGCGGAGCAATTGCTATAAGTCTTGCTAACGAGATTTTAGATGAGCTAAAAGTGTCCGGTAAAGTACCGGGTGAATTGACAGATGAATTTCCGGAGGAATTATGGGAAATAGTTGCAACAGATAATGATTCCAGTGTACTTGATATAGCGGAAAGAAATGCCCACAGTATTCTTAACAATAATAAATTTAATAAAATCAAATTTATTAAGTGTGATATTGTTCCGGCTGAAGATTCCGATTTTTTTAAGAAGCATGCCGGTGGTTTTAAAATTATAATTTCAAATCCACCATATATTTCTGAGAAGGATTACGAAAATTTACCACGGGAAGTGAAGGAGTATGAGCCAAAAAATGCTCTTCTGGGGGGAGAGACGGGCCTTGAAATATATGAAAGAATTCTAAATAAAATAAAACCATATATCAATCAGGAATTCTGCTACATCTTATTTGAAATTGCTCCCTTAATAAGCACTCCTTTGGAAAAAATGTCAAAAGATATCTTAAAGCCCTCTCTGATAAAGGTAGATAAGGATTATAATGGGAGAGAGCGTGTTATGATAATTAAAATATAGAATTTACTTCCCTTATTTGTCTGTTTGCAAACCTGGTTTTTCGGGTTTTCATCTAACTGTATAATGACAGTCTTAACCGGCTATTTATTTGTCTGTTTACATATCTAATATGTAATAAATAAACAAAATAGCGAATTTAACAAAATAAATTTAAGAAAGAAATACTTAAAAGAAAACAGGCATTGTTCTATAATATATAGCCGTGTTATCGGGTGATGCTGGATGATATGCAAATATGTTTTTTGGTAGCACTGACTTTTGTTAATGATATATGATTGTGCCAGGACTTTATTATTTAGCATATAATAATAGAAAATAATGATAATAAATGAAATTCTATTTAAAATGGAATTATAAAGGAAAAGAGATTGAATCAGACTTTAATTGCAATAGTAATTTTTATTCTTACTTATGTAATCATTGCAACAGAAAAAATAAATAGGACAGTTGCTGCTTTATCTGGAGCAACACTTCTGATTTTATTTAATGTTTTTGATATAAATGAAGCAATCAGTTATGTAAACTGGGACACTATTGGACTTTTATTTGGGATGTTTATTATAGTAGCAGCCCTGTCAGATGCAGGATTTTTCTCCTATCTGGCTCTAAAGCTTGCACGATTACTGGATTATTCCCCGGTTAAAATATTTATCTTTTTCCCTGTTATAGCAGGAATTCTTTCTGGCTTTATGGATAGTGTTACTGTAATGCTTTTTTTCGCTACTCTTACTTATGAAATCTGTAAGATATTAAAAATGGATGCAACACCACTGGTAATTACAGAAGTATTGCTGGCTAACATCGGAGGCTCAGCTACTATGGTGGGTGATCCACCCAATGTAATTCTGGGTTTAAAACTCGGATTTTCTTTTAATGATTTTATAATCCATAATGCTCCTATCTCAATAGTAGCGGGAGCATTTACTCTTCTTTATTGCTATTTTGTAAATCGTAAATCTATCGTACCATCAGGAGAAATAGCAAAAGATGAACTAAAAGAAATGGATCCGGAAGAAGTAATTGAAGATAGAAAGCAATTCAAAACAGCTCTTATTGCGTTCGGAGTAGCAGTTTTTCTTTTGATTGTTCATAATTATATTGAAAGATATATCCATATCCCCCTGACTGCACCGCTCGCACCAATAGTACCGGCTATTATAATGCTCGGTATTCTGGGCAAGAGGGCAGAAAGAATTATATCAAAAGTGAATTTTGAAATACTATTGTTTTTTATAGGATTATTTATTGTAGTTGGTGGGCTGGAACATACCGGAGTGATAAATATAATTGCAGACTATGTTACTGATCAATTCAAAAATAACCAGTTCGGGCTTCTGAGTGCACTAATGTGGGGTTCTGGCGTTATCAGTGGAGTTATCGATAATGTACCTTATGCTCTTTCGATGGCATCTATACTGGAAGGTATCGCTGGATTTATTGGAATACCTGCACTATCAATAATGGTCTGGGCAACATCTCTTGGCACAGATATAGGTGGCAATTTTACCCCGATTGGGGCTTCAGCCAATGTAGTAGCCTATACAACAATGGAAAAAAGAGGAAAACCAATTGGCTGGGTAAAATGGTTAAAAATTTCTATACCGGCTACACTTATTTCTCTCACAATTTCACATATCGGTATTTTTATTAAGTATATTACAGGATTCTTCTGATAACATTCTAATAAAAGTCCTTCTGATATGATTCCGATAACATTCTGTTAATAATTAGATAAGTCTAAAACAAAGGAATTGTCAATTAATAAAACTAATTGGCAATATCATAAATAACAACAAATAAAATAAAACTGATTTGAAAAAAAATTAAAAACGTTTATAATGACTCATGCAGTAATAGAGTTAGCAAGAATTAGCCTGGCTGGAGGGTAGTAAGCTAAAGAGCCCCGGTAGAGGTTCAGGCTATAAGTTAAAGGCAGTTACAGGTACCAAATATATTGTATTCAATACAGTCAATACGGCGCGGGGTGGAGCAGTCTGGTAGCTCGTCGGGCTCATAACCCGAAGGTCATAGGTTCAAATCCTATCCCCGCTACCAGAATTATAGTATCAAACTAAATTAATAAATCGGTCTGTGTATGTATCACTTGTTTGTCTTTATATTAATACTACTAAAAAGCTCCTCTTATTATTATTTATCCGGTCAATAAGGCAATCTATAGATGAATATTTTTATTAATATTGATTTTAATTTATAATTTAAGTATTAATTTAAATGTATTGTAAAAATATATTTGTAATCCAGTTTTATTATAAAATAACTAAGAAAGTTTTTCAGTAGAACTATAAGTTATCCGCTTATGTTAAGTGTTTTTTTAAAAAGAAATATAAAAAAGAATAAGTGTAGATACAGGTCTTTTATTACAGCAAGCTTCTTAACAGGTCTGATTCTTTTTTTATGTATAACTCTTTGTTCTTGCGCTGAATTTCAGAATGTTAAAGAGTTCTTTAAGGAAAAATTTTCTGTTGAGGCTGAGATTAATAGAGCAATAGAAACTGTAGATGTATTTTTTAATCTACTAATAGATAAAAATTATAATGAAGCATATGAATATTTGAGTAGCAGGGATAAAGAACGCCACAGCCTGGATGATTTTTCTAATGAATTTAAGAATGTTACTGATATTGTTTCTATAGATATTAAGTGGGGAGAAGTTAAAAACAACATAGCTGTTGTGGGAATAGATCTAACTGATTTTTATGATGGGGAAGAAAAGGTATATACTGACATTGAGGTTTCTCTTATAAAAGAGGAAGATGGAAGCTGGAGAATAGTATTCTGGAAATAAATCTGATTAAAAATCTAAAGGTTATTTTATGAATATTAAAATGGATATAAGAATATATTTGAAATTATAAATTTTAAAGATAAGCAATTTATAAATAGCCTGACTGGAAGGGGCAAAAATTGAAAGTATTATTTTTAGGGGATGTTTTTGGAAAACCGGGGAGAGAAATTTTAAAGAAAAAACTCCCATCGTTAGTAGAAGAAAATAACGTAGATTTTATTATTGCAAATGGAGAAAATGCAGCGGGTGGAATAGGGATTACTCCGGATATATGTGAAACCCTAGATCGGAAGAGCACA
>JAQVEM010000061.1 GCA_028697935.1 Actinomycetota bacterium | reverse complement strand
TTGTTGAGGCAACTACTCATTATAATGACCCGGACATACTGGCGAAAATATCCAGAGGACTTGGTAGCCCTATGAAAGGAATTTCTGTATCAACTCTTTCAGATAGTGAAGTAATTTCAAATAGAGGCTGGTAAAGAAGAATTTGGATTTAAATTAGTATTCTTGTTCTCTCACTTCAGATAAACTTCAGAGGGTATATAATTAAAGGACATTTAAGGTTATTATATAATATGCTGTTAAAAAACATGCGGTTAGATATAGTTAAATTAAATGATATGAAATTAATGCGGTATAGATAAAATATGATTAAAAATTATAAAGAGGGGAACTACTATGTCCGGACATTCAAAATGGCATTCAATTAAACATAAAAAAGCTAAAGAAGATGCAAAACGTGGAAATATTTTTGGAAAACTAACCAGGAATATAATTGTTGCAGTAAGAGAGGGTGGTGGTGGTGACCCCAGAGACAATATAGCTCTTGCTAATGCTATTGCAAAAGCTAAAGAATATAATATGCCCCAGAGTAATATAGAAAGGGCTATTAAGAGAGGAACGGGTGAAATAGAGGGTGAAAATTACGAGAGCATAATATATGAAGGATATGGACCCGGTGGTATAGCTCTAATAATCGAGATAATGACAGAGAATCGAAACAGAACAGCTTCTGACATTAGAAATATACTGAGCAGGTATAATGGGACTCTTGGCGAAAGTGGGAGCGTAAGCTGGCAGTTTGAAAGGAAGGGTGTAATAATAGTTGGAAAGGAAGACGTAAAAAATGAAGAAGAATTTATGCTAAACATGATTGATGCCGGTGCTGAAGATATTGATGAAGATGATGAGGAATATGAAATAAAAACTTCTCCTGCAGATTTTACAAAAGTCAGAGAAACTCTTGTTAAGAATAATATAAAAATAAAATCAAGTGAAATAGTTTTTGTACCAAAAACAACTATAAAATTATCTAAAGACGAAGGCATAAAAGCATTGAGGCTGATTGATGTTCTGGATGAGCATGACGATGTCCAGAATGTAAATACAAATCTGGAAATAACGGATGAGTTATTAAATGCAGGCGAAACATAAATACAAAATGGTGAATAGTAAAATCAGAATACTCGGAATAGACCCCGGGCTGGAAACAACAGGTGTAAGTATACTTGATGTAAGTAATGGGAAATATCAATCTATGTATCTGGATTGCATTATTACAAAAAGGGGTAAACCTTTGTCTGAGAGATTAAAAGAAATTTATTTAAAAATAGATAATTTAATAAAAGAATACTATCCTGACTGTATGGTTATCGAGGAGATCTTTTTTAATATCAATGCAAAAACTGCACTGGAGGTCGGGCAGGCAAGAGGAGTATCTATTCTTGCAGGGAGTGCTAATAATATTAAGATATATGAATATACACCTCTTGAAGTAAAACAGGCCATTACGGGTTATGGAAGAGCAACAAAGAATCAGATTAAACTTATGTTAAAAATCATTCTGGGAATTAAAGAAGATTTTCTTTCTAAAAAAGATGATGCCTGGGATGCGTTAGCCATATCTGTTTGCCATGCAAATAATATAAAGTTTAAAGAAAAGATTGAATGTTATAACAATGACAGCGGTAAATAATGATTGCAAAATTATTTGGTAAAATAGTAAAGAAGTCTCCTTCAAGTATTATAGTCAGAACCGGTGGAATAGGATTTGAAGTATTAATTTCAGGGAGAACTTATGAAGGAATCCCTGAGGTAGGTTCTGATATTGAGCTGGATATATATACCCATATAAGAGAAGATGAATTAAAACTTGTTGGATTTATTAATGATGATGATAAAGATATTTTTCTAAAATTACTGGGTGTTTCTGGGATTTCTATTAAAATTGCACTGAGTGCGCTTTCTATTTATAGCGGTCAGGAACTTGGAAGAATAATTACAGATAGAGAAGTTGATCTGTTAAGAAGAATACCGGGAATAGGTTTAAAACTTGCTGAGAGAATAATACTGGAGCTGAAAAATAAAATAAGAGAAGAAAAGATATCGGATATTGCAGGCATGAATTTAAAAGGAAATGAAAAAATACATGAAGTAAAAGAAGCCCTGAAATCTCTGGGATACAGTTCTGCAGAAATAGCAAAAGCATTATCGGGGTTAAATATCGAAACCATTGACAGTGAAAAAACTGAAGATATATTAAGGATAGCGCTAAAAGAAATTTAAGTAATTGAAAAATGATAAAACAATCAATGCGAACAACAATATTAAATAAGGGTGAAAGAAAGAAAAAAGTAGAATTTTGCTGACTTATAAAAATATATGAAAATAGGATAATGTATAAGATTGGATAATATGGATAATAAAATAAATGAAAATAATGATATAAATAACGACGTGAATGATGATGTGAATGATGATGTGAATCCAAAGCACCTGAAAGTTGATATTGAGCTTGATAAAAGCCTGCGTCCGCGTCGCATAACAGATTTTATTGGTCAGAAAAAAATAGTAGAGAATCTTTTAGTATTTATTAAATCTGCAGGAAAAAGGAAAGAACCTCTTGACCATGTTATTTTATCAGGGCCACCCGGACTCGGTAAAACATGTCTTGCAGAAATAATTGCAAATGAACTTGGTGTTGGGTTTAGAATTACATCCGGACCTGCTATAGAAAGGGCAGGCGACATAGCGGCTATATTAACAAATCTGGAAAAATTTGATGTTTTATTTATTGATGAAATCCACCGGTTAAACAGGAGCGTAGAAGAAATTTTATATCCTGCAATGGAGGACTATAAACTTGACATAATAATAGGTAAAGGTCCATCAGCAAAATCAATAAGGATTGATATTGAACCATTTACTATTATAGGGGCTACAACGAGAATAGGGCTTGTAGCACCACCTCTTAGAGATAGGTTTGGAGTAAATGTAAGGCTGGATTATTATGATAAGGAGAGTATAGTTGAAATCATTTTGAGGTCAGCCGGAATCCTTGGTATAGAAATAACAAGAAAAGGTGCCGAAGTTATAGCAGGTAGAAGCAGGGGAACACCCAGGATTGCCAACAGATTGCTCCGAAGGGTAAGAGACTATGCTCTAATGTATAGTGATAGCATAATAAATGAAGACATAGCTGAAAAGGCTCTTGAGAGACTTGATATTGATAGATTGGGTCTTGATGTAGTGGATAAAAAAATATTGAACACAGTAGTAGTTAAATTTAGTGGAGGGCCTGTAGGTGTTGGAACAATAGCAGCTTCGATAGGAGAGGAAGTAGATACAGTAGAGGATGTTTATGAACCCTATCTCTTGCAGCTTGGATTCTTAAAAAGAACTTCAAAAGGCAGAGTGGCAACAGACAGGGCCTTCAGATATATGGGCATACATAAAGAAGACAATCCTAAACTTTTTAGCAATACACCCGAAAATGAAAGTTGATTTATTTGACTATGAACTCCCCCGGAAGTTTATAGCTCAGAAACCTCTACCGCAAAGAGATAATTCAAAGCTTTTGGTGCTTGATAGAAAGACAGGTAACATCGAGCATGATATGTTTTACAATTTGATATCATATCTCAATAAAGGAGATGTTCTTGTTATTAATGAAAGTAAGGTAATAAAATGTCGTCTGAATGGTGTAAAAGAGAAGACAGGCGCTTCTATAGAATGTTTTGTTCTTGAAAAAATAGATAGGAACAGATGTGTGGTTCTGCTAAGGCCATCAAAAAGATTAAAGCCTTTTGATAAGGTGGTTATTGGAAAATATTATTTTACGGTTGAATCAAAATTAGATTATGGGAAAGCAATAGTAGAATTTAATTTTCCGGTAGATATTATTATGAATGAATATGGAAATATTCCCACTCCTCCCTATATTAAAAATACCGGAATTAAAGAAGAAGAGTACCAGACTATTTATGCCAGAAAAGATGGCTCCCTTGCTGCTCCGACGGCTGGATTTCATTTTTCAAAAGGGTTGATTAAAAAATTAGAGGAGAACGGAATAGTATTTGCAAAATTAAGCCTCAATATAGGCCTTGATACTTTCAGGCCAGTAAATGTAGATGAAATAGAACAGCATAAAATGCACAGTGAATATTATTCTATTGAAGAGAGTGAAGCAGCAAAAATAAGAATTGCAAGAAGCAATAGAAATAAAATAACTGCTGTTGGTACTACCACAGTCAGGGTACTTGAAACCCTGATGATTAAAAAGAATGATATAGTAGAAGACAGCGGAAAGACTGATATTTTCATATATCCGGGCTTTCAATTTAAAGTTGTTGACAGATTGATAACTAATTTTCATCTGCCAAAATCTACTTTACTGGCGCTGGTCTGTGCATTTGCTGGAAGGGAAAATACTTTAAATGCTTATGAGGAAGCAAAAAGAAAAGGGTATAGATTTTACAGTTTCGGTGATTGTATGCTAATCAAGTAGAATTTTATTATTATTTTAAATATACTTTATTTTTTAAAAATGCCTTATATAATTGCTAAAAATATATAAGTAAAATTTTAGTCAGGAGATAAAATTGATTGACACAATATTATGGTCGTTAGCAATACTTTTTGCAAGAATTACTGATGTAACTCTGGGCACAATCAGAGTAAATATGATAATAAGAAAAAAAAGAGCAATTGCTGCTTTAATTGGTTTTTTTGAAGTTACTATATTTATAACAGTTATAGTAAAGTTAATAGAAAATATTAATAATATTTACGGGATACTTGCTTATGGTGCAGGTTTTGCTATTGGGACTGCTATTGGAATTACAATATCAGAAAAATTATCTCTGGACTTAATCAGTACAAATATTATTTCGAAAAAACGCTGTAATGAAATAAAGACAGTTCTGCCGGAAGAAGGTTTTGGTTTCACCTGTTATAAAGGAGCCGGCAGAGATGGTGAAGTTGAGATTATTAATGTGGTCTGCAATCAGGCTAATTTACAGAGATTAAATAAATTAATACATGATAATGACCCTGATGCATTTGTAGTAAGCTATATGCTGGATAAAATAAGGGGTGGTTTTGTCAGGGGATTTAAGAAAAAATAAACTTTTTTATATATTTATCGTTTATCTAATAAGTATAGGAATATTTTAAAAGAAATTGTAAAAACATAAATATTTAAACTAATGTCAGGGGTTTGTTAAAAGCATAAAGTAGAGAAATAAAGCATATAGAACTAAAAACTGAAGCATAAAAATATCTATTGCTATTGTCATCGGTACATAATATAAGTGTATAGAAAATCAATTATAATTAAAAATTAATTAGAAAATAATTAAAAAGGAGTGTGATAGGATAGATGAAAGGGGATTCTTCAAACTGTGAACCTCCTCAAAAAGGCATAAATTCAAATTCCACAAGGAAAAAACTCGGGCCAATACCTGACCTTGAAGAATATTTAAAACCAGACTGGTGGAAGACTATTTTTAATTCAATATATTTAAAAACAGATGGTGATGTTGTTGATGATAAAGATATAACAAGAAAAGAAATTGATTTATTTTCAAAAATTCTTAATTTATCGAAGGAAGATAGAATACTTGACCTCTGCTGCGGGCAGGGGAGGCACTGTATTGAACTGGCAAACAGGGGATTTAAACATGTAGAAGGGCTGGACAGGTCGCATTACCTGATTCAGAAAGCAAAGAAAGAAAGTTTATCTATTAAATTCAGGGAAGGTGATGCAAGGAAGCTACCCTATGCCAGTGACACTTTTGATGTTGTAATGATTCTCGGAAACAGCTTTGGATATTTTGAGACTGCTAAAGAAGATATGACAGTTCTCAGGGAAGTATTAAGAGTATTAAAGCCATGGGGCAGGTTTTTAATTGACCTGTCCGATGGAGAGTATATCAGGGAAAACCTTAAATCACGTTCATGGGAATGGATAGACAAAAAGCATTTTGTATGCAGAGAGCGCTCATTGTCCCTCGATAAGACCCGGCTGATTTCCAGAGAAATAGTAAGTAATATTAATAAGGGAGTCATAGCTGACCAGTTTTACGCTGAAAGGCTTTATACACAGGAAGAAATAATTGAATTTTTAAAGAAAGCAGGATTCAGCAGTATTACCTCTCATGGGACAATAACTCCTGATTCAAGAAGAAATCAGGACCTCGGTATGACCGAAAGAAGAATAATTGTATCGGCTGTAGCCAAAAAAGAATGGTCACCTGCAAAAATAAAAAAACATCAATTAAGAAATGTAGTAGTTTTACTGGGCGACCCGAATAAGGTTGATATTTTAAAACCTCTTTATGTGTTTGATGACGATGACCTCTATACTATAGACAGATTAAAAAGTTCTTTAAGGGAAATCGAAAGGAATAATGATTACAAGTTCTATTATCTTGACAATCATGAAACTATGATAAGAGATCTTACGAAGATGCAGGAAAAAGGGAAAATTGATTTTGCATTTAATCTCTGTGATGAGGGATATTTTAACGATGCACGTAAAGAGCTTCATGTACCTGCACTGCTTGATATTCTTGGTATTCCATATACAGGTTCGGAGCCCCAGTGCCTGGCACACTGTTATGATAAATCCCTTATAAGAGGCATTGCAGAGGAAATGGAAATACCGACCCCCCGTGCGCTTTTTGTAAAATCGGGAGATATTTCATTTGATATACCGTTTGAATTTCCGATGATAATCAAACCAAATTTTGGGGACTCAAGTTTCGGGATAACCCAGAAAAATGTTGTTTACAGCATTGAGAAAATCATAAGTGTGATTTCTGAAATAAGGGATAAGCTGGGTTATGATAAGCCGATATTAATTGAGGAATTTCTTCCGGGAAAAGATCTGAGCGTTGGAATAATAGGAAATTTTCCGGATTCTTATATGGTTTTACCTGTAATTGAAGAGGATTATTCTGAATTGCCCGGTGAGTTTCCAAGAATCTGCGGTTATGAAGCAAAATGGCTTCAGGATTCGCCTTACTGGAAAATAAAATCCATACCGGCTGATTTACCTGCAGACACAGAAAGGTTTATAATTGATTGTTCGCTGAGATTATATGAAAGACTTGGATGTAAAGATTATGCAAGACTTGACTGGAGGCTTACATCTGAAGGCGAGCCGAAATTACTGGAAGTCAATCCGAATCCGGGGTGGTGCTGGGACGGGCATCTGGCAAAGATGGCTGCAATTAAAAATATGTCTTACACTGAAATGCTTCTTACAATTTTAAAAGAAGCTGAAAAAAGACTTCAATCTGAAGAAAAGCTTGATAGGTCAACCAGGGTAGAATTAAGGGTAAAGCAGAATTAAAAGTAAAATAGAGAATCGGATTGAGAATAGAACAGGATTAGAAAAATAAAAAAAGTAGATTATAGAAAATCACATAAGCAATCAAAATCTAAGAAAATAATCAGATTTAATATTTTCTAGGGTGTGCAGTATGTCTTTTTTTCAAATTTTAAATAAGGATAAAAATTCTCTCGCAAGAGCTGGAGTTTTAACTACAAAAACAGGTAAGGTAAAAACACCTGTTTTTATGCCTGTAGGGACAAAAGCAACGGTGAAAGCAGTGACAAATGAACAGCTTTATGAAGAAGGGTGTGAAATTATACTCTGTAACTTATACCACCTTTATCTTCAGCCCGGAATTGATGTAATTGAAAAAGCGGGAGGGCTTCATAAGTTCATGAACTGGAAAAGAAGCATATTAACCGACAGTGGAGGGTTCCAGGTTTTTAGTTTAAGTAAAATAAGAAAAGTAACAGACAGCGGAGTTGAATTTAAATCAATAATAGATGGCTCAGACCATTTTTTTACTCCTGAAGATGTAGTAAAAATGCAGTACCGGCTCGGGTCGGATATAATTATGGTTCTCGATGAATGCATACCCTTTAATGAGGATTATGATTACACTTTAAGTGCAGCAAAAAGGACTATAGAGTGGGCAGAAATATCGCTAAAAACAAAAAGAGAAATAAATTCAGAAATAAATTCTGATAGCGATATAAAAATGT
>JAQVEM010000060.1 GCA_028697935.1 Actinomycetota bacterium | reverse complement strand
TATTATATTTCTGTTTTATTCTATTTTTCTATTTATCTGTTATTAACATTATTAATTTCACTTAAAAATTATTAAAGATTATTATAAGACTGTAAATTATAATGGAGTAAATTATAAAACTATAAAATCGGTATTTTAGGTAAGGGGTATTTTTTAAACGAACATGTTTCTGGATGAAGCGAAAATCAATATAAAAGCAGGTGAAGGCGGCAACGGAATGGTTGCCTTTTTTAAACTAAAGGGCGGCAGAAAAAAAATTCCCAGTGGAGGCAGTGGTGGCAGGGGTGGCAGTGTAATAATAAGGGCATATAAAAATTTGAGCACTCTATATAGCTTTAAAAAGAAAATACATTTCAAAGCTGAAAGCGGTCAAAGCGGTGGCCCGAATAATAGAAAAGGTGAAGATGCTAAAGATTTGATTATAAGAGTGCCGGTCGGGACGGTAGTAAAAACTGGTAAAGGTGAAATAATCGCGGATCTTAAAGAACCGGGAGATGAAGTAGTTGTTGCCGAAGGAGGTATCGGCGGCAGGGGAAATGCAGCATTTGTATCTTCCAGAAGGAGATTTCCGGCGTTTGCAGAGTCAGGTGAAAAGACAGAGGATTTCTGGATTGAGCTTGAGCTAAGGCTTGTTGCGGATGTTTCTCTTGTTGGTTTTCCTAACTCAGGCAAGTCAACAATAATAAGCCGTATATCAGCAGCCAGACCAAAAATAGCTGATTATCCTTTTACAACATTAACCCCAAACCTGGGTGTTGTAACTGCGGGTGACCGGGATTTTGTTGTGGCAGATGTTCCCGGCCTTATAGAAGGCGCCCACAGCGGCAGAGGTCTCGGAGATAAATTTTTAAGACATATAACAAGGTCGTCTATACTGGCAGTGATTCTTGACGGTCAGAGAATTATAGATAAAAGTGGAGATATAATAGAAACCTTCGACATTTTAAGAGAAGAAATTAAGTTATATAATATGGATTTATACAGAAAAGATTATATTATTGTTATAAATAAAATTGACCTGATTAATGATAAGGATAAGTTAAATAAAATAAAAAAGGAACTTGAACGCAGGAGCGGTAAAATTGTACTGCCAGTATCGGCAATTACAGGTGAGGGCCTTAATGAAATGGTCCGCTGTATGCATGAAAAATTGTCTGAATACAGAAAGGAAGTTAGCAGTACAGAAAAGGAAGGCCTCTCCGGCTTAGCTCAGGAACCTGAAAAAGTAAAAATTTACAGGTTAAGTGATAAAGAACAGGAATGGGAAAAGTTTGAAGTTGAGAAGATTAATAATGAATATCTTGTAAAGAATAAGAAACTTGAAAGACTTGTAGCGATGACTGATCTTGAAAACGAAGAGGCGCTGGATTATTTAACGGACAGATTGAATAAAATGGGTGTGGCTGACAGACTGAAAAAAATGGGTGTAGAGGAAGGAAGTACTGTTATAATAGGAGAATTTGCCTTTATACTTAAAGAGTAAATTTATTTTGAGTAATCCGGGTAATTTAAGTAATTTGAGTAATTCAGGCAATTTGAAAGGAAATTAATTGGAAATAGATAGAAAAAAATACTTATCAGGCGTTAAAAGAATGGTTGTAAAAATTGGCTCAAGCAGCCTGACAGCAGAAAACGGGAGACTTGACAGGGCCAGTATAAAAAAATTTGTAAATGAAGTAAGTTCACTTACCAGAAAAGGAATGGAAATAATAATAGTTACAAGTGGTGCTATTGCTGCGGGACTTGAAAGCCTTGGAATCAGTAAAAAGCCCGATGATTTGACGCTTCTCCAGGCAGCCGCTTCAATAGGCCAGGTTAAACTGATGAGCCTGTACAGTGAGCTGTTTTCAAAAAACAGCATAAAAACAGGTCAGATACTGCTGACCCACGAAGATACAACAAGAAGGCAGCAGTATCTTAATATTAGAAATACTATAAATAATCTGATAAATTTAAAAGTTATACCTGTAATTAATGAAAATGACAGTGTAGCCACAGATGAAATAAAGTTTGGAGATAATGACAGGCTTGCTGCTATGGTAGCGGTCCTTGCAGAGGCAGATATTCTGGTAATTTTAACAGATATTGAAGGTATGTATGATAAAGACCCGAGAATCTATAGTGATGCAAAGCTTATCTCATTTATTGGTAAAATAGATAAAAATATAGAAGATTCAGCCGGTGGTATCGGCTCAACCTACGGCATAGGTGGGATGAAGTCAAAGATAAAAGCTGCAGAAATTTGCTCTTTTTCAGGTATAGGGACAATAATTGCCAGCAGCAGGGTGAAAAATATTTTAAATAAAATTATCTCTGGAGATGATGTGGGTACTTTTTTTGCTCCCCGGGCAGGCAAAAGAGTAAAAAGTGTAAAAAAGTGGATTGCTTTTGGAAAAAGAACGAGAGGTACTATAGTAATTGATAAAGGTGCGGAAGAAGCTGTTCTCAACAATGGGAAAAGCGTACTTCCGGTTGGTGTGGTGGAAGTAAGAGGTAAATTCAGCAGGGGAGATACATTAGAAGTTCTCTCTCTTGAAGGAAAACTAATTGCAAAAGGAATTACTAATTTTTCAAGTGAAGAATTAGAAAAAATAAAAGGTAAAAACAGGAAAAAAATTCTATCAGAATTTGGCACTTCTATGTGTGATGAAGTAATTCACAGGGACGGTCTTGTGGTTTTTTATGAATAATTTTTATGAATAATTTCATTTATTATTTTATGCTATAATTAAACAATAATTATAATGAAATAATGAACCTGAGGTACGAATGGATATAGTAACGGAAATAGCAAAAAAGTCAAAAGAGAGCGTAAAATTTATCTCCAGTGCCACTACAGAATTAAAAAATAAAATACTTTTTGATATCTCAAAGCGTATTATATCTGGCGCTGAAGAGATTGTTAAAGAAAATGAAAAAGATATAGATATATCCAGGCGTGGCGGAGCATCGGAAAGTTTTATAGATAGATTAAAACTGGACCGGGAAAGAATAGAAAAAAAAGCGGAAAGCATAGACAAAGTTATCAGGCTTAATGATCCTGTAGGAGAGGTTATTTTTGGCTATAATCTTCCCAATGGCTTAATTCTGGAAAATATCAGGGTTCCTCTGGGAGTTGTAGGAATAATATATGAGGCGAGACCTGAAGTCACTATTGATGCATCAGTTTTATGCCTTAAAGCAGGGAATAGTGTTATTTTAAGAGGAAGCTCGCATGCTTTAAATACCAATAAAAAACTGGTGGAAATAATGGGCAGGGCGCTTAAAGATAATAATCTTCCTGTGGATATAATCCAGATTATTCCTACTACAGATAAAGAAGATGTTGTAAAACTAATGCAGCTCCGGCAGTATGTTGATGTTCTTATACCGAGGGGCGGTAAAAGTCTGATTGACAGCGTGGTTGAAAATTCAAAGGTACCTGTTATTGAAACAGGGATTGGCAATTGCCATATTTATATAGATGATAAGCTTGAAGGTATAAGCCTGGAATTAATTTCAAAAATAATAATAAATGCTAAGACGCAGCGTCCGAGTGTATGTAATGCAGCCGAAAAATTGCTGGTACACACCGGGGTGGCACAGAAGATATTGCCATTTGTACTGAAAAGACTTGAAGATGAAAACGTGAAGCTTCTCGGGTGCCCTGCAACTATAAAAATATATCCTTCAATTGAACTGGCGTCAGAGGAAGACTGGTATGAGGAATATCTTGACTATAAAATGGCGGCTAAAGTGGTTAAAAATATCAAAGAAGCTGTTACACATATAAATAAGTATGGCTCACATCACACTGAAGCTATAATAACTTCGGATTATAAGAATTCTATTTATTTTACCAGAGAGGTGGACTCGGCTGCAGTTTTTGTAAATGCCTCTACAAGATTTACTGATGGAGAACAATTTGGTATGGGTACTGAAATTGGCATAAGTACACAGAAGCTGCACTGGAGAGGCCCTATGGGACTGAGGGAGCTGACTTCAAATAAATTTATAGTATCCGGTAATGGGCAGATAAGAGAATAGAGAGAATAAAAAATGAATAGGGTTATAGAGTCAGGATAAATAAGGATAAATCAAGTGGGAAAAGAAGACAGGCAATATAAAAAAATAGGGGTAATGGGAGGAACATTTAACCCCATTCATCATGGTCACCTTGTTACCGCGCAGGAAGCATTAAGCCAGTTTAAACTTGATGTGGTAATTTTTATACCGACGGGCAATCCTCCTCATAAAGTGGAAAATAGGCTGGCAAGTGCAGAAGACAGATATATTATGACTGTTATAGCCACTTCTTCGAACAGGGATTTTTTTGTTTCAAGGATAGAAGTGGATAGAAAAGGGAAATCCTATACTATAGATACGCTCCGCATGTTAAAAAAGATATATGGAAAAGATGCACTTCTTTATTTTATAACAGGAGCCGATGCTATACTGGAAATACTTACATGGAAGAATACAGAGGAAATTGTAACGCTCTGTAACTTCATAGCGGCTACCAGGCCTGGCTATGATCTTACACGGCTTGAAGAATTAAAAAGTAAGTTATTTAATAATGATATAGAAGCGGCTAACGAGAAGATATTTGTAATGGAAATACCTGCTCTCTCCATTTCCTCAACTGATATTAGAAACAGAGTAAAAAACAATAGGCCGATTGATTATTTAGTGCCTGAAGGAGTTAGTAATTATATATTAAAAAATGGACTTTATAAATAAATTTCCATTAGAGGACAGTCAAAAAAAATATCTTAAGGAACTCGAAGGAAGAATAAAAAATGTTATGTCTGACTCACTTTACTGCCATTCTATAAATACTCTGGAATATGCAGGCTTAATTGCTGAAAAAATTTTGCCAGATTTTCCCGGTCTGGATTTTTTTAGTCTGGGTATAGCGTGTCTTTTGCATGATTATGGTAAAATATTTAGCTACAGTGAACTTGTTAAAATAGTGGAAGAAAATAATCTTAAAGTCAGTAGCCTTGAATTAAAAATGCCACAGCTTCTTCATAGCTTTGTGGGTGATTATCTCGTTTTGAGGGATTTTAATATTACTGAAACTAAGATACTGAGGGCTATAAAGTATCATACAATAGGTTATTGTGATATGAGTATGGAGGACAGAATTTTATTTATTGCTGATAAGGTTGAGAAAAGTAGAAATTATGAAGGTGTGGAATACTTGAGAGCTCTTTCTTTAGAGAATATAAATTTGTGTTTATTGGAATTGTATAAAAATAATATAATATATATTATAAAAGGAAATAATCTTATGCACCCTGATACAGTCAGGGTCTGGAATAATATTTGTGGAGGTATTTAAATATGTCTTTCAATGAAGATGAAAAAGGATTCAGGGATAATAACTTTGAAGATGACGATGACAATATAGATAGAGGTTTTTATGGATTGGATGATGAAGAAGAAGGAAAGAATTATTCAAATGATTCAGGTGATGATTTCTTTAAAGATGAGGATTTTGAATTTGAAGGTTATAGAGAGAGTGAAGATATAGAAAGAGAAGGCCTGAGAAGTAAAAGAACAAGGCAGAAAAAGAAAAAAAGAAAAGCAGTATGGAGGCTAATTGCAATACTTGTTGTCGTAGCTCTTGTGGCAGCAGGAATAGTTTTTAAGCTGGCTCCATGGATTAGAAACAAAATTTCTCTGAAGCAAGAAGCAGCAACAGCGGAAGAGGAGGAGGCAAGAATAACTATACCTGAATCGCTGATACTTGGTGAAGATATTAATATTATTATTGCCTGTGCCGAGGAAGACCTGTTGCAACCTGATATTAATTCAATTATATTTTCTAGCTATTATAGCAGTGAAAATAAATTAATTTCGTTATGCATTCCGCCGAAGACATTGATGGATATTCCTGGTTTTGGTGCAGAGTTAATAGGGAAGTCTGTAAATATGGGGGGAATGGACCTGTTGAGTCTTTCTTTAAAGAATAATCTGGGTATGAATATGGAAATAGATTATTATATTCTGTTTGATGTAATCAATGTGATAAATAAATTAGGTGGAATAGACCTTAAACTGACTGAGGAAGTTACAATAAAAAATTATAACGATAATTCAACTTTTACACTGGAGGAAGGTAATAATCTTATTGATGGAGAGAAGGCAGTGAGTTTTCTAAAGTATTATAGCGGTATAGAAAAGGATGTACCTGTAGAAAACATTAAAAATCAAAAATTAATTGTGGATGCAATTATAAAGAAAGTAGCCGGTAAAGATGACGAAGAAATATCAAGAAATTTAAATTTAATTAAAGATTTCATGGATACTGATTTAAGCATGGAAGATGGGATAAAAATATTCACAACACTTTCCAGGGTAAGTGATGATAAGAATCACACCTATGCCCTGAGTGTATCATCTACAGAACTAAAGGATGAAGAAATTGTTTATGTACCGCAGGATATCTCAAAGCTTGCAAGTATTTTTAACAAGGAGGGAATCGTACCATCTGGTGAAGATACTGATTTTACCGAAGCAGTAAAAATTACAATATTGAACGGGGCTTATGATTCTCCTGATGCTTTCGGACTGGCAGCCAGTACAGCTGAAAAGTTTAAAGACCTTAAGTTTGATGATGGTAATAATAAGTATGAAGTAGTTGAGGTAGGAAACTCGGATAGTATATACGAAAGCACACAGATCCTTGTATATTCTCCTGATGCAAATAAACTTGCTGCAGCTGATGATATTAAAAATATACTGGGGGCAGGTAGTATCAGTCCACGGGAAGAAGATATAACTAATTCAGATATCATAGTAATTTTGGGAAAAGACTACCTTGAAATATCAAAGGGTTCACAGGAAAGCCAGGGAGAGGAACAGGAACAGGAACAGGAAGAACAGTTGGTGAAAATAATTGTTTTAAATGGGGAGGGCACAGCTGGTCTTGCCGCCACTGTTACCGATATTCTTGATAGTTATTTCAATTCAACAGAAGAAACTGTGGTTCTGCTGGAGCCAAGAAGTGCTGAAAATTTCAAATATACCGAAACCAAGATAACTGTTTTTAATTCTACTGAAGTAGTTAATGAGGTTGCTCGAAAAATAAGAGAAAGACTTGGCGTGGGAGTAATAGAATATTCAGAGAATAGTCCTGATAATGCGGATATTAGTGTAACCATAGGGAGTGATTATACAAAATAGTGGTAAAAAGGGTAACTAAATCTATTGAATCTGAAACAAAAAAATCAAAAGATATAATTAAGGTCATTAAGGCAATAGCTAAAATAGCAGATGAGAAAAAAGCAGATTATATAAAAATACTTGATATGCGGTCAAGGCTCATCATAACTGATTACTTCATAATAATCAGCGCAAAAAATACGAGGTTAACCAGAAGAATACAGGAAGAAATCTGTATTTATCTAAAAAATAAGAATCTTAATGCTATTAATATAAGTGGTCTGCCTGAAGGAGGGTGGATTTTGATTGACTATAGTGATTTTGTGATTCATATTTTTACAAATGAGTTAAGAGAATATTATGGACTTGAAAGACTGTGGAGAGATTCAGCTGAAATAGAATGGTGTGAAGCTAAGCCTGCCAGACCTACCCTGTCTTATAAATCTGTCAAACCTGACAGAACTGTTAAAAATAAGTCTATTAAAGATAAACATAATAAATCTATATAACTTTGAAAGGATTAATACTTGGGAAGAACAAAGTTAAATAAAACATACAATCCTCACGAGATAGAAGAAAAAATAATTAAAAAATGGGAAGAGGAGAAATTGTATTCTCTTAAATCTTCTAAAAAAGATCCAAAATATTACATACTGGAAATGTTCCCCTATCCCTCAGGAGAGCCTCACATGGGTCATGCGAGAAATTATACAATTGGAGATGTTATAGCAAGAATTCTTTCGAGAAAAGGATACAATGTTCTCCATCCGATTGGTTTTGATGCCTTTGGGCTGCCTGCTGAAAATGCAGCAATAAAGAGCGGGCTTCACCCGAGCGTGAGCACTATGACCAATATTGATAAAATGAGGAAAGCTCTGAAACGAATGGGGATGAGTTATGACTTCAATGATGAAGTAATAACTTCTGATCCTGATTATTATAAATGGACACAATGGTTTTTCCTGCTATTTTACAGGATGGGCCTGGCAGAGAAAAAAGAGGCTCCGGTTAACTGGTGTAATTCCTGCCAGACTGTTCTTGCAAATGAACAGGTCATTTCCGGTAAATGTGAAAGGTGTGACAGTCCTGTTGAAAGAAGAGTTCTGTCGCAATGGTTTTTTAAAATAACAA
>JAQVEM010000059.1 GCA_028697935.1 Actinomycetota bacterium | reverse complement strand
ACTTAATTATCTATAAATATTATAGCATAATTATAGCTCTAAGTCTTATAAGATAAGGGTTTTATTCACTTTTATAGTTATTATTTTACCCCCAATTATGGGGGAATTGTGACACAGTCTGAATGACAAATACGGGAGATGTAGGTATAGGTGGATGAGACTGCCGCGTCGCTTCGCTCCTCGCAGTGACAGGTGAAGGTGGGATTGCCACACCTGCCATTGGCTAAAGCCAAGAGGCAGATTCGCAATGACAAAAAAAGGGGATGGGCAATGATGGAACAACCATGGGGATAGTTTTTTCTGTCAGGTGTTTTTGCCGGACAGGAGAGCTGTCCCCTGTGATTGAATACCTTGTCAATTTCGAGCTAAAGTTCAGCGACTGACAAGCAATAGTTTTAAAGTTTTTAGTTTATTCATATTAGATGGGCCAGGGTCTGGTAATTATTCTTTTTGATATACGGGTTCGAACTGTTTTGAGTGGATTTACAATCTGGCTTATCTTTAGATCAGTGGCAATACCAGCCAGCATATAGGATTGATTCCAGCTCAAACCATTGTTCTCTTTAATAAATTCCACTACTTTTTCTGTATTTATTTGGATAGCCTCTTCTAAGGTCGGGGCACTGTTAATAAGAAAATAGTTTTCTTCGTTTTCTAAGATGGGATGTGTCAGGAGAATATCTTTTAAGACATTAATTTTTATAGTGACTTCGCCTCTGATTTCTACTCCTGTTCCACACACTTCTCCATCTCCCATAATAGCATGGAGATCGCCCAGGGCAAGTTTGGCCCCAGGAACAAAGACCGGTAAATATATCCTGCTCCCTGCTACAATATCGGCAGTATCCATATTGCCTCCATGTGGGCCAGGGCTTCCACAGGGTACTGCCTCACCTGAGGGCGCTACACCTATTACTCCTACCATGGGGTTTATTGGTATGGAAAATTGATTGAAGATTGCTCTTCCATTTTGTATTGGAACAATTTTAGTTTCAGCTTTTTTTACCTTATCTCCAAGTGGGCCCCAGCCCGGGTATAGCTCAACGACCCCTTGAGAATCTACTCCTATCTTTTCGATATTCACTTCCAATACATCACCCGGCAGGCAATTACTGACAAAGATAGGCCCTGTAGCAGGGTTTATCCGGGAATGGTCAAAGCCTACGCCTAAAACCATATCATCAGAGACAATCTGATGACTGAAACAATCTTCTGTTTCAAGGAGAACCCTTTCTCCAGAGTCTATGGTTAACACAGTCGGGTTGTTCTTATCCATGGCAAATATCACATGTTCTCTGGTCAATTTTCTCATTTTAAAATACCTCACTTTTCTACATTATCTGGTATATGTTTAAATAATTTAAAAACAGATTCCGGTTAATTTCTTCACCTCTTACAATACTACTGTTGTGGTGGTAAATAATAATCAATGTGCTAATTATAGCCATTTTAATAAATATTCGTCAATCAACTTAATAGCTAATATATGGTAAATAACACACAATTTACTATTATGATAAATGATAGAGATATTTATAGTTTGCTTTTACCTTTAACTATTATATGATTGCTTCAGTTATGGTTTAATATATATGTGAGATAGATAATTTATAGGCATAGGTAGCGATATCGATATGAGAAGACTAGTGGGATTAACATTACTTCTATTTGTGTTTTATATGAGTGTTGTTCCTGTTTTTGGAGACAACAGCAGAGGGGTCAATATTGCGGCAGGGGTGGTACCCCATCATTTGCTGGCAAAAGAAATTATTGAAAATTTTTTTGAGTATATTGCCAGACAGGGGGCACTTCCTGAGACAATTATACTGTTTTGCCCTGACCATTCCAGTTGCTCGGCACTGAAAAAAGAGAATTCCTTTATCAGTATAAACTGTGATAAAGAGACTGTTCAAATGGAAGGGATATCCGTTGATATTGAATTATTAAGAACACTTGCCATAGATAATCAGATAGAGCAGGATAGAGGTGTAATACTTTCAGAGTTTGGAATTGGCAATTTATTACCATATATTAAAAGATATCTTCCAGGGTCAAAAATTATTCCTATTATCATACCTGAAAACATTTCCAGGAAACAGGTATGCCAGCTGGTAGAAACAATTGACAAATTTGCCCCTCCCGACACTTTACTGCTCGCCAGTGTCGACTTCTCCCATTATCTACCACCTCAGGCAGCCCGGTTACATGATACAAAAAGTATTAGAGTGTTATTGAATTTTGAAGAAAGTGAATTTGAAAATATTGAGGTGGATAGCTGGCAATCTCTCTATGCTGTACGCTTGTTTGCCAGACTGAGGGGGTGTGAACATACAGCAACCATTGGATATGCCAATTCTGTCGATTTTTTACCATGTGATTGGGATGAGACTACCTCTTATTTTAGTGTTATTTTTCAAAAAGGAATCCCTGAAAATAATTTACAGGTTGAGACAATTCTACTGGGAGGAGATATGATGCTTGGGCGTGGTATAGAAAAATTAATAAAGGAAAATAGTATTTATTATCCTTTTCTGAAAATTGTACAGCTCTTAAGGGGTGTAGATGTGGTTTTTGCCAATCTAGAGGAACCCATTATAGAAAATATACAGGAGACTGCAATGGATGAGCCTAAATTTATCTTTCGTCCAAAAGTACTGGAAGCAGTTAAATGGAGCCGGATTAACTTACTTTCATTAGCCAATAACCATATTATGGATAGAGACAAAGAAGGCTTGGAAGAAACATTAGATTGGTTGCAAAGATACCAGATACGTTTTATCGGATCTCCTCTTCCTGGCTTTGCTAATTCCAAAAATATAAAAAATTATTACTTTGCCACCGAACAATCTGTTTTTCTGGCCTTTAACCGGGTATTGCCTTATATTGATTATCAGGCAGAGATTATCAAGGGGATTCAAAAGGCAAAGCAATCTAATCCGGGGAAAATTATCATTGTAAGCATGCATTGGGGTAATGAATATCAGACAAACAGCTCAATTAATCAAAGAGAATTGGCTGGGAAAATTGTAGATGCAGGTGCGGATATTATCATGGGGCATCACCCCCATGTAGTCTGCGAAATTGAAATAATAAAGGGTAAGCCGGTATTCTATTCGTTAGGAAACTTTATCTTTGACCAGCAGTTTTTGCCGGAAACCAAAGAAGGATTAGCAATAGGTTTAACTATTTCAACTGATAAACTCACCTTTCGTCTCTTTCCAATAAAAAATCAGTCCGGCCAACCAATATTGATGGATCAGAATGAAACTGAATTATTTCTTAAAAACCTGGCAGAGAAATCTGATAAAAGGTTATGGGAATCTATTAAAAAAGGTATAATTGTACTAGAACTGGTAAATTAAAGAAAAACCAGGGGGTTTAGAAATGAAAAAATCAAAGGAAAATAAATTTAATTGTAAAGACATATATATATTATTCATTTCTATAGGAATTATAATAATATTATCTTTTACAGTTGGTCAATCTCTGGCAAATACAAGCCCACCTAATAAACAACTAATCAATCCCAAAGATTTTCTTATAGGACCGGTTGAAGTCGATACTGATATACCGGGATTTTCTCTACCCTTAAACATTGCAGATATTGAAAATTACCATGATTTTTTTGAGAAGATGCCATTAACACCGGAAGTACTAAAGTTATTAGAAAAAAATGCTTTTGTAGTTGTTCCTACCCCTCTGGATATTGCCGAGCAGGAAGTATTTCTGGATTCTACTCGTGAATTAGCCAACCCTAAGGATGATTTTGTTGCTTATTACCAGGTGTTGAAAGATATAGATGTGCCTGTTTTTATCACATCAGATTCTCTGCTGCATTATTATCATATCTTTTTTGATACGACTTTAATGCGCCTGGAGCGAGACCTCTTTTATCAGGATATCTGGGAAATCAGTAAAGAATTATTTGATGTTTCCCTGAATCACTACAATCATACTGAGGGAGATTTAAAAGAAGCTGCCAGAAGAAATGTGGCCTATCTTTCTGTAGCTTTAGAGCTTTTAAAACCCGACAAAAACCAGATTATCAGCAACGAAAAACTAAAAGAGGAATACTGTTCACCGGAAATGGAACCGGAAATTTGTGAGATGATGATATCAGGGGTAAAGGATGTTTACGGACAGCAGGCCAGCTACCAATACTTCAGCGAAGAAGAATTTGGATACTATGATTTCAATGTCCCGCAATTTGTACAGGATTTAGTTCAGACTGAAATAAAACTCATCAAAGAGCACAAGGGCTGGGAATATTCGCCTATCTTTATTTATAAGGAAGATTATTCTCAATATGTTCCCCGGGGACATTATACCAAATCTGAGAAGCTGAAAAATTATTTTAAAGCTTTGATGTGGTTTGGAAGAATGACTGCTTTAATTGAAGGCTCTCCATTCTTATCTGCAGGAGAATCTATGTGTAATGGAGATACAGGGGGAATTATCTCTGAATATGATGCCCGGATACAGACCCTTCAGGCCTTTTTACTGGCAAAAGAATATATCAGCAGCCGGAATATCCAGGAAAGATGGAAACGTATTTATAATATTACCTCCTTTATGGTAGGGTTTTCTGATGACTTAGGACCATATGAATATGGTGAAGTGCTGCAAAAAGAATTCCCTGTAGAAAATGGCAAAATAGATTCAGATAGATTGGTTGAAAAATTTGACCGACTAAAGGAAATGATTGGAAATTATCCCTTTAACCCCAAAATTTACAGTGGATTAGGTGCTTGTGAATTGCTGATGCCCTGCCCTCCTCTTACTGAAAAGGAAATTCAAGACTTAAAAATACAAGCCAGGAGACTTCTTAAACAAACAAAAGGTTTTAGAATGATGGGGCAGCGCTTTACCTTAGATTCCTGGTTATTCTCTGAAATTGTCTCACCTTATAGTGGTGAATATAATGGGCCAAATTTTATATTGCCTACTGCGGAAAAACCCTTTACTTTCATCTGGAATGATGATTATGAGGAATTCAGAAGCAATAGACCATTTACCTGGGTTAAAACAGACGTTGCCGCCTGTCCTCCTCCGGCTAACAGGGAAGTCCGGGGATTTCCCCGGGGATTGGACTTAATGGCTCTGCTGGGTTCACAGAGGGCCTGGGATATCCTGGAATCTTCCGGAGATACCCGGTATAGTGATTATGAAAAAAAATTCTTTGAATTAAAAGATAATATTGATACTTTTAGAGAGGAAGACTGGTTAAAAAATCTTTATCTGAATTGGCTTTATGTTTTGAAATCTTTACATAGTGAGGTCAGTGAAGGTTATCCTACCTTTATGCAGACCACTGCCTGGCAGGATAAGCAATTAAATACTGCTCTGGCTTCCTGAGCTCAATTACGGCATGATACTATTTTATATGTAAAACAGAGTTATACCATGGCTGAGAGAGGCGGCATGTTCCGACCTCCGGTGGTAGGATATGTAGAGCCGGTTCCTGAATTTTACAGCAGACTATTAAACCTAACCAATATTACTCTGGCAGGATTTGAAAAATTGCTTCCTCCCCGGATACTGGAAGATTTAAGAATAGAGTCAGGGTTGAAACGATTTGCCGAGGTACTGGAGAGGTTGCTGGATATTACCAAAAAAGAATTGGCTAATAAGTTATTAGAAGATAAAGATTATGACTTTATTGAAAATTTTGGCGCTATCTCTGCCAGTTTAATTGGTACAATTGCAGGAGGAGATATTAACCCTGATTCTCTAAAATCGGTAATGATTGCCGATGTTCATACTGAGGGAAATAGTAAAAAAGTATTGGAAGAAGGGACTGGATTTATCAAGACAGCCCTTGTAGCTTATAAGCTTCCTCAAGGACATATTGTACTGGGGATGGGCCCGGTCTTCAGTTATTATGAATTTAAGCAGCCCATGGATAATAGACTTACTGATGAAGCCTGGCGGGAAATGTTGGAGAGTGGTTTCAAATAATATCAAGGTAAATTCTATTTAATTGATAAAAAAGTAAGCAGGCAGGGCTTATTTTCACCGGAGCACTGCCTGCTTATATTTATAGGAATATATCCATCATTTTTTAAGGTAAATTCATTCTTTTTTATTATTTAGCCCTGGTTCTGGTAGCCCCAGACATGCGGTATAAATGCCACCACAATACATATTCTTATTGTTTTTATTTTTTGTCCCAATAACCACCGGCTGCTAAGATATAAGTTCCTGCCTTTTTGCCGAAATTATCGTAACAATCACGAAAATAATTATTCTCAGCTATCATTTTATCTCCAATTGTTACTCCTGCGCCTATTATTATCTCTTGGAGTTTACTTTGATAAAATGCATAACCTTTAATTGTAGTCACACTGTCAGGGATTATTATACTTACAAGTTTGTAACACTTCCAGAATGCAAATTCTTCGATCATAGTAACTCCATTATTTATTGTTACACCGGATAGACTGGTACACCCTCTAAATGTGGCAGTCTCTATTGAAGTAACACTTCCAGGGATTTCTATATTTTCCATTTTAGTACAAAAAGCAACCCCATGATCCCCTATTCTGTTCAATTGGGAATTTTCTGTAAAGGTCACCCTGGTTAGGTTGGTACAATAATATAATGCACAATAACCCATTGAAGTAACACTTTCAGGAATTGTTATATTTTCCAGTTTTCTACAATAAGAAAACGCATGCTCCCCTATTCTGTTCAATTGGGAATTTTCTGTAAAGGTCACCCTGGTTAGGTTGGTACAACCACTGAATGCCCAATTCCCTATGTAAGTGACACTATCAGGGAATGTTATACTGGTTAAGTTGTCGCAATGCTGAAATGCCCGACCTCTTATTGAAGTTACTGGAACACCCCCGATAGAAAAAGGTATTTCAACATCCCCTCCGCTACCCCTATATTTAATAATCTCACCGTTAGAGAATTCAAAATCAGATTCAGAACTTAAATCAGGTAAATTAAATGATGGTGCACAGCCTGTGATAGTAAATATTAGGAGTAAGAGGGCTATGGTTGTTAAGGCATTCCTGTTATTTTTCATTTTTAAATTTCTCCTTTTATTTTTCTTGATAATGATTTTGTATATATTATATATGATTTTAATAAGTTTCTAAAATAAACTTGATAAAATAAAAAACACTATACTAAATTGTTTCTTAGAAAAATATTCTATACTATCAATCAATCAATCAATCAATTTTTTCGCATTCCATTGTTATATATTCAAAAAAGGTATTAATTGGAAATTCAACAGATGGTATAGAATATTCAATAACCGGCATTTGAATAGCTGCCGGCAGCAATATCATTCCCTGTGCCGGTGGAATCAGAGGCATATCTGTATCTACCTGAACTACACAGCGTTTAGAATCCTGATTGCCAAAATAAAAATCAATAAATGCCTCTCGTTCTTGAGCTGGAAGTTCCTTGGGGTAGAAAGCAGTTTGGGCACAGGATGTATCTACAGGAAGCCACCCATAATTAGGCAGGTAGAATTCAGCCCAAAAATGTCCACCAAATTCATTCATGAAGAGTTGCCAGCCACCGGTAGTACGGGCTGGGATTCCCATAGAACGACACAAAGCCGTAAAATACATAGACTGTGCACCACAATCTCCCCGTTGCTTTTCATGAACATATACGGATTCGGTGCGAGGGGTTCTGGGCCAGAATTCAAGATGAGGCATTAGAGAATAATCCACATTATTTACAATATAGTAATAAATTTTACTGGCTCTATAATAAGGATTTTTCTCATCACCGACAATGTTTTCAGCCATTTTGTGAATCTCTGGAGTGATTTCAGTATTGCCAAATGATTGGGTATACTTTTTATAAAGAGGAGAATTCCGGTCATATTCCCCCACATTATCCGGATCAACAGAAAATCTTTGTACATAATGAGTGAAGGTAAAGATTACCTGAATTACTAAGTCATCATTTACTTCTTCCATAAGAACTTCCATATACAAGAGTCCTATTTCCTAATCCATACTTGGTGGCTGCTTTACCCATTTATCGGGTGTTACATATTCTATGGTAACATTGGTCTGTGGACCATTATTGATTGGTATGGGTAACCATATCCTGTAAGTGCCTGTATCCGGTAGTTCATTTCCAGGGATTGAAATGTTGTAGGTACCACGATAGGTGGCCGGGTTTTGATATTGTAACCAGGAATAGAGAGGCTCTTTTTGGGCATCACTGTTAATACCCAGGACCAAATCATGGTATATTTGGTCTTTCACTGGATTAGCATGTATCAACTCTATATGGCAGAAACTAAGATTATTTATAACATCTACAAAGTAATGGTCTTCCCCATCCCAAAAATAGTACTCCATAAATGTTATTAAAAACACCCTCCCCCCATCCCGCATTATATATAAAAAAATAAATCGGCAGTCTGACAACCATAGCTCAGTATACAAACCTTGGGCTCACAACTTTGCGCCCTATCCTTTCAGATAGTTTGCCTTTATCAATTTGATAATTTAATGTGATATTTTTTTATTTCTTTGTTATTAAGTTTTAATGTTCCACTCTTATTATTTCCTATAAGAA
>JAQVEM010000003.1:30026-36249 GCA_028697935.1 Actinomycetota bacterium | reverse complement strand
CAAGCATTGTCAAAATCGGATTCAAAAGTGACCAGAAGAATCCCAGAATCGAACCTCTATATTTTACCTTGAGTTCCTTTTTTGTCAGATTAAAAAGAAGCTCCCTGTAAGAAAAAAGCTTTTTAATGTTCTCAAGCATTATGAGTTATTCCCTCTTAATCTTTACCTTAATAATTTTCTCTTAATTATTCCCTTTTTAAAATTATCTGCTAAAAGGTAGCGCTTATTATAACATTAATAAAAATAAAAAAAATAAATTAAAAAATTGTAAAAGCTTTTTAGCCGTATATTTTAACTGCATAATATTTTGACCTCATAATAAATTCAGGTAAAATTATCAAAATCTCTTTTATGCCAGTAATTAATAAATTATCTATTCTAAAAAGATAAACTTACCGGTCATTACTCCAATTTCTCTCGTATCGTTTGAAAGACCGCGTTCCTTCGGAACCCAGCTTCTGCTGCAGGCCATAGTAAATACAAATCTTCCATGGTCGTAGTCTGACAGGTCTATTTCTATATTATGCCACTCTTTATCTGTAATTTTTACAATTTCTACCAGCCTGTTATTTACATAAAATCTAATAAATAACGGGAGAAGATGTCCCGCCGGGTCTCCATCTTTTACCGGTACAATAAGCCTGTTTCCATTCTTTTCCAGTACCTGAATTGCATCTATTGACGTCCATCTTATTATTCTTCCGTCTATAAACTCCTCATCGTAAAAACCATAATAATTTTCCCATTTATAAAGAACCTGCTTTGTATTTATTGAAAGGTCAGTAACAGAACTTATAAGAAGCGTGATTCCAAATATTAAAATTATAAAAATAAGCGCAATTCTTGAAACCAGATCAAATCTTATATGTCTGAAATTACCTGCATAAAAATACCTATTCCAGCGGGATCTTTTCTGCTCGCTCTCTTCCTGATTATTGATTTCAGATTTAATATTTATGTTTTCAGAGTTGATATTTATATAAGCAAATATAAGTCCTATTACAAGCCAGAATAAAAATTGCACCTCTATAAAATTGGTATGCGGCCCAAATAAATACGCTACAGCCATACTGAGAAATGAAATTAAAAGCCCTGCGAGCAGCCAGTCATCACGTTTGAGCTTCCCTTTTTTGTTTTTGTCTAAAAAGTACATAACAGGTTTTTTTATGATAAGAAAGAATATAAATAAAACAAGAATAAAACCTACAAGCCCTAGCTCTGATAATATCTGGAGATAATAATTGCCAACAAAATCGAGTATATGGAATCCCCTGTGATATCTCCTGTGGTAATCAGAAAGTTCAATAAAATAAGCAGCATGACCCACTCCAGAAACCGGATGGTCCCGGAACATATAAAAAGCCTGCCTCCATAAAATTTCCCTGCCTGATGAAATATCCCTGACTGCATCTACCAGACCCTCTGATTTTAACGATGTATAAAAATCGCCGACAGTTTCTACCATCCTGTCTAAAAGTATAATTCCAGTCCCATCAAATTTATCGATATTATCAAAAACTTCATTTTCTACCATTATTCCAATAGTTGCTGAAAAAATTATTATAAACAGAACAACAATTGTAGTCGCCGAAATCAGAATGCTCTTATCAGGAGAACTTACTTTCTTTTTTATAAGATGCCTTAAAGCCATTGACAGCCCTATTATTACAAATAATGCAACAGTAAAAGCGATACCTGCAAAAGCGCTCCTCGAGCCGCACAGGAAACTAAAATAAGTAAATACAGCAAGAAATAGCCCTGCAGCAACTTTGAGGTACCATTTTTTTAGATAGATAATAAGTGAGATAAATAAAGGAAACATAAGAATAATATATCCACCAAGTGCATTAGGGTCATTCATAGTAGAATTTATTCTTCCCGCTTCTATCCAGAAAGTACTTGTCCCAAAATAGGGATTAATAAAATACTGATACAGTCCTACCGCAATCACAACAGGACATGTTGATAGCATAACTACAAGTGAAGTGATAAAATCCCTGCGTTCTTTTATTACATTAAAAGTAATAAACAGAAGCACAAAACCGCTTACGTAATTGAAATAATATTTAAGCGTCCAGAGAATAGCTCCTGATGATGTATCCCCTGCAAAATTAACCAGTATGTCACCATGGAATTTTGTTGTTATAAAAGGATAAAGATTGGAATACCTGAATATTGTAATAATTGATGATAATGTAAGTATTATGATAAAAACAAATACTGGCTTTGCAATTTCTATCTCATAAACAAATCCCTCATCTGATTTAAAACGGTTTACAAGAAAACCAAGAAAAAGCGCCATAAAAAAGAGAGAGATTACATTCATCCGTCTGACACTATACATATTGGAAATCGCGGGAAGCAGGGGAAAGAGAAATATAAAAATATAAAAACCTATTTTTATTCTGAATACTGAAATTAGATAGATTGCTAAGAAAATTAACTCTGTAATTACAAGCACATATGGTTTATCAAAAATAATAATTTTTCGATAAAAAAATAAAACCAGGTAAAATGCTGTAAAAATAAGAAATTTCCTAATGGAATTGTAAAGAATTGCTTTTTTTTCGTTTAACATCAAATTTACGCTCTATTAACAAGCCTCCTGATTATTGCTTCTATTCTTCTACTAATCACTAATAAGCCCCTTTTCTGAATAAAACTCTTAACACTGTAAAATAAATAATTTTCAATTCCAGCCATAAAGACCAGTTATGTATATAGTATAAATCCAGCTTCATCCTTTCTTCATAACTGAGGTCACTTCTGCCGCTGATCTGCCACAGGCCGGTGATCCCCTGTTTTACAGTCATTCTCTTTTTCTCCCATTCCTCAAGCTGGTCACCTTCTTCAATTGCCAGAGCTCTGGGTCCTACTATACTTAACTCTCCTTTCATTACATTTATTATCTGTGGAAATTCATCCAGCGATGTCTTTCTTAAGAATTTCCCCACCCGTGTGATTCTCGGATCATCCTTAATTTTAAAACCGCTTTCTTTATCATATAATTTACTCAGTATTTCATCCTGCTTATCAGCATCTTTAACCATAGTTCTGAATTTATAAATCCTGATCTTTTTGAAGTTTTCTCCATATCTTTCCTGAGCATATAGAACCGGACCTTCAGAATCAAGTTTAATTGCCAGTCCGACAAATGGATAAATAATTATAAAAAATAAAAAAATCAATATCCCCAGTGTATAATCTATAATGAATTTCGACACTTTCATTTTCCAGTCCTGCGTCACATGGGTTATCTGTATCAATGGAATACCGGCATAATCAAACATTCTCATTCTTGAAACAGAAAATTCAAACAAAGAAGGTGACATTAATATTTCCAGGTCAAAGTCTTTTATGCTATCCAGAAGCCCCTGCACCTCATCATACCTCATGCCAGGGGATGATATTATAATTGTATCAATATTGTATTGTGTAATATAATCTTTAATACCATCGAGTGAACCGAGAACTTTATAGTCATTAAACTTTTCAATAATATCATCTTCTTTTTGTAATCTTTCGCTGCTATCAACAAAGCCTGCAATATTTGCGCTATCAAGCTCTACTTTATGAAAAGTTTTAGCAATCCTCCTGCCTTCTTCATTTACACCAACTATAATTGCGTTTCTTTTCATGCCGGCTTTATTAAAAACAACATTTATTATTCTCCTTGCAAGAACTCTACCCAGAATCAGAAAAAGGAAAGAAAATAGACCGGCATATAAAATCCATGCTCTTGACAGGAAGTAGCCATCATCTCTGCCAATATAAAAATTTAGTGTGGAAATGGCAAATATTCCAATAACGGCACTCAGGAGTATTTTAGTATTTATGTCCATACCGGGATGAATATTTTCAAGACTATAGAGCCTGTTGAACCCGAGCATTGCCAGAATAACAACTATGCCAGCTAAAGAATAAAACACATAATAAGAAACAAATGGTCTTATTTCTTCGCTTATTCCGAAACCAAATCTTGCGACAAATGCCGCCAGAAAGGAAAGGATTAAAAAAAATAAGTCATTCAAAAATAATATAAAAAAGAAATAATATTTTTTCTTTCTTCTGGAACTTTTATCCATATTCTTAAAAAAAATTTATAAAAAAGAATCGCTAAAAAATGCTACAAATTATACTTTTTGCAGTAATCAGCATATTTTTCAATAATAAAGCTTTTTATCTCTTTTTCAAATATAGAAGTATCAAATCTCTCAGCGTTCTCTCTTATTTTATGCCTGTCCATCTTATTCTCAATTTTTTCAAATTCTTCCACAGCTCTGGCAAGACTTTGTGCATCCTGACTATAAAAAAACAATCCGGTAACCCCGTCAATAACTGTTTCCAGCAGGCCTCCTCTACCATAGCCTATTACCGGCGTCCCGCTTGCCTGTGCCTCAACGGGTGTAATTCCAAAATCCTCTTCGCCCGGAAAAATAAACGCTCTTGCACCTGAATAATATTTTTTTAAAGCACTGTCATCCTGCCAGCCCAGAAACTTAATATTTTTACCGGCTTTTCTTTCCAGCTTTTTTTTCTCCGGTCCATCGCCAATTACTATAAGTTTTCTGCCGAGATTGTTAAATGCTTCAATAGCTAAATCTATTCTTTTATAAGAAACAAACTGGCTTACTATTAAATAATAGTCCTCTTTTTTTTCTGAAAACTTAAACTCATTCACAGGCACAGGAGGGTATATAACAGCGGAATCTCTCCTGTAATATTTAAGGATTCTCTTCCTTACATTATCAGAATTACTTATAAAATAATCAACGCGGGAAGCAGTTGCAAGGTCCCAGACTCTCAGGTAATTAAAAAAAGCTTCTATAAATTTTCTTTTCAAAAATCTAATCTGCTCATTTTTGAGGTAGTCAAAATACATATTCCAGAGGTACCTCATCGGTGTATGGCAATAACAGATATGACATGTTTCTGGTTTAGTCAGCACCCCTTTGGCTATTCCTGATTCGTTGCTTATAACAATATCATAATCTGAAAGGTCAAACTGCTCTATAGCAATCGGCATAAAGGGTAAATAAACCTGGTGGTGCTTTTTTGAAAATGGTTTTTTCTGGATAGAAGAAGTATAAATTTTTTTACTGTTTATAATGCTGCTTACTTTATTTTTATCGTAAACAAGAGTATAAATGTCTATATCAGGGAATACTTTACACAGACACTCGACAACTTTTTCTCCGCCGCGCATCCCTACAAGCCAGTGATGCACAAGCGCAATTTTTTTATTATCAAGCATATTCATTCAATTATATCAATTAAATCTCTACGGTGAGGCTCCTTCTTTATAAGACCTTTATTCTGCACCGTTTAATTAAATGCAGGTTTAGATTAAACTTAGTAAATAATAAGCTAACTCATAGCTAAAATCAATTTTAAAATTTTAAATATCTGATATAATCTACGTCAATTAAAAATAAAGTTATTCACAGAACAATCAGAATTAGTAAAACTTATGAGAAATTATCAGTTAACCAGAATACTTATTATACTTCTTGTTATTATTTATTTCTTTTTATTTCTTGTTGTCTATACAAATGAGCGCTGGAGCGATGGCGACGAAGTCCATTATCTGGCTGTAACCAGCAGTATCATGAAAGATTTTGACCTTGTCCTTGATAATAATTATGAAAACAAAGATTATTTTACACATCACAGTCACGAGGAAAAACCACATGCATATCCGGGCAGACATGGCGAATTGAGGCCACAACATGGTATATTACCGTCAATTATTATGGTGCCAGCTTACTGGCTGAGCACTTTTTGTAAAGATACCCTCGGACTTTTTGAAAGTAACAGAGCTTTTTTATTTTTCCCGAGATTAACTATGCTATTTATTCATATTATCTTTAGTTTTATTCTAATTAATTTCCTTAAAACACTCGGGTTCGATAAGAATATAAGCATACTGTGTGTAATTCTTTATTTAATCCAACTCCCGATTGTTATTTACAGCCAGGCTATTTACTCTGACCTTCTCGCCGGATATTTTATAATGACGGGAGTTTTTGGAATATTGATGTTTACAAAGACTGATAAACATAAGTGGTTAATATTAAGCAGTATTTTTTTAGGCCTGACTGCCTTCCTGCATGCAAAAATCATAATTTTTTCCACTCTTCTTATAATTTCCAGTTTTGTATATCTGCATTTAACATTTAAAGAAGATGATTCTTATAAAATCAACAACTGGTTTAAGTCAGGA
>JAQVEM010000003.1:10102-29926 GCA_028697935.1 Actinomycetota bacterium | reverse complement strand
GGCCTGGGTTTTTACCTGCAGAGAAAAATCACTAAAACAGAGGAATTAGAAGAAGTACATAGCTAACCCCACTTAACATCGACCTAACATCATTTTAGCCTATTCTGGCTACTACTAATTAATATTAATTTTTACGACCTGGCTGTTAGCTCAGTAGCATTCTTAATGCCCTGATTAATATTACTTCTTACTTATTAGATATGTATCTGTCGCAATTTTTTTAACTATATAATCGTGAGCAGGATTGTTGTAAAGGATCTCATCATAGATATATAATTTATTCTTTATATCATCTGGTTTCAGTCCGGGAAATTTTTTGAACTGGGCAAACAGACCGGGATATTTATCAAAATAACCATAAATAAGCCTGTAAATTTTTCTACCAGATACTTTCTTTATTACTGGTTGATATCTGCTCATTAATTTTAAAATCTTAATCTTTATAGCACCTTTTGTATTTTCTATTTTCTTTAGCCTGGAAAAAATACTGTCATTTGTATCAAGAGGTTCAGCATTTTTAATGTCAGGTATATTATCAAGGGCATCCAGAAACCGCGTAACCGAATAATCTCCCGTTATGCTCTCAATATATGATTTAGCGATTTCTAATTGTTCTTCGTCTCTTTTAAAATTAAAATTCCCATCTAAAATATCAGCCAGAACTTTGTAAAGGTCGTCTGTGCCGGTTAATTTTACTCCAAATTTATTTGGCAGTTGTGGCTCTATCCCCTCTTTTTTATTCGGATTATAAGCAATAACAATTTTCCCCAGCGCCCATGATTCAATCCCGGTTGTGCAGCCAGTATGTATAACTGCCTGAGACCCTATTATCCAATCAACAGCATTGCCTTTAAAAATTACATGTACATTGTCCAGACCTTTCAGAGCCTGCTTCCAATTAATGATATCTTCACTTGGGTGAGGACGTAAAATAAAGTTTATATCAGGAAATTCAGGTGAGACTTCTTTTATCATTTCAACATACCGCTCAAATAACTCCTTATAATATTCAGATTCCTTTATCAGAAAACTTTTCTCTTCTTCAGTGGGAGCACGGCCTGTTATCGTATAAAATTGATGAACTCTTGATTCAACATAGCTACACCCATAAAGACGGCTGTAATTACCGGGTGCAAAATTAGTATTAATCAGGATATACTTTCCCCACTTTTTGCGTATTTTATTGCTTATGGATTCATATAAAACCCTAAATTCGGGCCGCAGAAGGTCAAAACGCGGGTTCCCTACTGGAATTGTTTTTGCTTCTAAATCAGGATTTTCTTTGATGAGTAAATCCCTCTGATATGAACCCCATGTAAAAACAATGTCAAGATGTTCAAGTTCATGTGGTTTTGAATTGATTAGATATTTATTATCATTAACAAATACAAGCCCCTCTTCATCAAGAGATACAAATTTAAATTCTGCTTTATCAGATTTTTTTTCTTTTGGAAAGTTACTTGCTCCGTGAGATTTGTAAAAATATACTCCACTTTTTAAAATTTCAGCTGCTTTAAGAACATTATGTTTTTCCCCTATAATAACAGAATATCCTCTTGAGAGGGCCTGGTGGGCAAGAAGCAATCTTGCATTAAGTTCTCTCACAATAGTTTCAATGGGTAAATATAATATTTTTTTCATAATAAAAAATAACTAAAAAATATAAGGCTGAATCAAATCATTGTATTGTATTTGTATCGTAATCTTTTATTGTACCATTGCGATTTTTCTAAAAGCTTTATTTGTCTTCATTAATTCATCATACTTCCCGACACCAACAATTCTGCCTTTTTCCATAACATAAATAACATCACAATTCTGGATGGTTGTTAGCCGATGAGCAATTATTATAAGCGTTTTGGATTTAGCTATATTTTCAATAGCCTGAAAAACTTCCTTTTCAGTAGCACCATCCAGAGCACTGGTGGCTTCATCAAGCACCAGTACTGCCGGGTTATGGTAGAGCGCCCTTGCAATACCAATTCTCTGTCTCTGTCCACCGCTAAGTTTAATTCCCCTCTCACCAACAATTGTATTATATTTATCAGGCAATTCTTCCATTATGAAATCATGGATATTAGCAATCTTTGCAGCATTTATCACAGAATCCATATCTATTTCATCATCGGGTATTCCATAAGTTATATTTCGAACAATTGTATCATCCTGCAAATAAATATCCTGGGGTATATACCCGAGATTTCTCTGCCAGGAAGCCAGATTCTCATCGGTAATTTCTACCCCGTCTACAATCATTTTCCCTGAATCAGGTCTGAGGAGTCCTAAAATTATGTTAGCGATAGTAGTCTTACCTGCACCTGTAGCACCGGTAAAAGCAACAGAAGTATTAACATCAATTTTTAAGTTTAGATCTTTTATAATGGGCTTTTTTGTTTCTGGATAATTAAATGTAATATCCTCAAGCCTGAGCTCTTTCCTAAAAGGTAGAGGTGTTATCTTTCCTTTTCGCAGTCGTGGTGTTTTACCAATTCCTTCTTTCTTAAAAGATATAATCTCTTCATGTAATGAATCAAGGGCCTGTCTGCTAAACTTAATACTTGCTACCCCTGAGAAGATAAACTGAATGGCAGGTAATAAGCGATAAATAGCAAAAGCATAAAATCCAATTATCGGTAAAAACATTTCCAGATCCTTACCGGTTAGGAGGAAATAAAGAACTATCAATACTATCCCGCCAAAAGCTATGACTTCTATTATATATTTAGGAACACTTTTAATAACCTGAACAAAAGAATTATGCTTTGCAAACTCATAAGAAGGCTCTGAGTAACGTTCTATGAAATAATTTTCACATCCCATTAATTTTAGTTGCTTAATATCTCCAAAAGCCTCATTTGCCGCCTTAAAACGCGCTGCATTGCTTTGATATCTCCCTTCCCCTTTAACCTCCAGCCGTTGTTTATTCAATCTGTAAGTTAATGCATATGCTCCACCAAGAATAATAAGTGATGAAAGAGCAAGAACAGGTTCAACAATCATAAGTGTTATAAAAATAAAGAGCGATACAATTCCCTGAGAAAAAATTTCCAGCATGGGTGTAATGACTCCAGTTACAACTACATTTACTTCTGAAAGAATATTTTTTGTTAAAATAGAAGTATTCTTATTCAAAAAAAACTTATAAGGCTGACAAAGATAATTTTTTAGTAGACGTCTTGAAATAGAATGATTTCTCATCCATGCAAAGCGCGCCAGCCCCCAATTTTTCAGGAATACCAGTAAGTTGCTTATTACTAATATAATCAGTACTGCAATCCCTGTAAAAATGAGAAATCTATCTGTGCTCTGAAAATTAAATATAGTATATATTCGATTAAGGATAGCATTTTCTTCAATTATTTCAGGGTTTGTAATTAAAGAAAGAAACGGCATGATTGAAGCTATACCAATAACCTCTATAATTGCTGAAATAACCATTAATCCGGCAAGCAGATAAAGCCGTTTTCTCTCTCCCGGCGTTAGTAATTCTAAAACTTTTTTTATCATATCAATAATTTATAATTTAAAATAATATTGTTTCATACTCTATAATCAATTAATCTATCAGGCTATCAAGTCCCCTGAAGAATTCTACCAGAGGTCTATAATTTAAATCTTTTTTTATTTTTTCAAGAGAAGCAAGGCTGCTCCTCACATCCCCTTTTCTTTCTTCTTCATAGATAACTTCTATTCTTTCCCCTTTTTTTCTCTCTAAATATTTTACTATCTCATTTAAACTAACTCTTTCGCCGCACCCTACATTATAATAATTTCCAAAAATATTGTTATTTTTAGAAATCATTGCAAGATAATTAGCATAAATCACATTGTCAATATAAGTAAAGTCTCTGCTCTGATTGCCATCGCCAAATATTGTCAGAGGCTTACCTGATTTTAAATTTTTTATAAAAACTGGTATTACTGCTGAATAAATTGAATCCGGGCTCTGCCTTCTTCCAAATACATTAAAATACCTGAGTGAAATAGTTTCAAGCCCGTAGATATTATAGAATAATCTTGTATAATACTCGGAAGCCAGTTTGCTTACTGCATATATTGATCGGGGATTTGTATTCATATCCTCTTTTTTGGGCAAAACTTCTGAGTCACCATATACAGAAGAAGATGATGCAAAAATAAACCTTTTTACCTTATTATCAGCAGACGCTTTAAGCATGTTAAGTGTTCCACTAACATTGGTATCATTGGAATCAAAAGGCTTATCTATTGACCTCTGCACAGAGCCCAGAGCTGCCTGGTGAAATACTACATCAATATTTTTTGTAGCCTTCAAGCAATCAGAATATTTTCTTATATCACCCTTAATAAATTTAAATCTTATTTTTTGTCTACTGCTGGATACTGTGTTTATTACATCATCAATATTTTCTTTTGAACCTGTAGCAAAATTATCAAGCCCGGTCACATTAAAACCCTTTTTAAGGAAAAATTCGAGTAGATTTGACCCTATAAAACCTGCAACTCCTGTAATTAAGACCTGTGATTTTCTTATATCTTCATCAATTTTTAGAGAATCTAAATTTATTTTTATAACCTCCAGTATTTAAACCCGGCACTTTCAAGAGCTTTCTTATCAAAAATTCCTTTGACATCAAAAATATAAGGGTGCTCATTCCTGAACTTTGATTTTAATGCTGGTAGTTCTATTTGCTTAAAATTATCATGTGCAACGCAAAAAACAGCTGCATCCATATTATTTATATCCCTGTATTCAACTATTTCTATACCGTACTCTTTATAAACCTGCTCCTTATCAGCAACAGGGTCGTGCACCTGGACACTTGCTCCGTATTGCTTTAAATATTTATACAGGTCAACAACTTTTGAGTTTCTTATATCTTTAATATTTTCTTTAAAGGTTATTCCGAATAAAGCTATTTTTAATTTACCATTAACTTCTGAATTGGCCAGTAGATTTTTTAATATTTCATTTCCTATAAAATAACTCATATTATCATTGATTCTTCTTCCTGCAAGTATTATTTCCGGATGATATCCTATCTCCATTGCTTTGTACGTAAGGTAAAATGGGTCCACCCCTATACAATGACCTCCAACAAGACCGGGTTTAAAATCCAGAAAATTCCACTTGGTTTTAGCCGCATTAAAAACCTGATTGGAGTCAATGCCCATTTTTAAAAATATCATTGCAAGTTCATTGACAAGGGCAATATTTAAATCTCTCTGAATATTTTCAATTACTTTTGCTGCTTCAGCGACTCTTATACTTTCAGCTCTGTATGTTCCTGCTTTTATTATTTTTGAATATACTTTATCGACTATATCAAGTGAGGCCTCATCCTGCGCTGAAACAACTTTTACAATATTTTCAAGGGTATGAGTTTTATCTCCAGGGTTTATTCTTTCAGGAGAATAACCTACATGGAAATCAACGCCACCCCTGTACCCGGATTGTTTTTCAAGTACAGGTACACACACTTCTTCTATTAGCCCTGGATAAACTGTAGATTCATATACAACTATAGAATCTTCTGGCATATTTTTACCAACTATCTCTGTTGCACTAATTAGTGCTGTCAGGTCAGGGTCGTTATGTTTATCTACCGGTGTAGGTACTGTTATTATAAAAAAGCTGGCATTTTTCAATACCTTCTCATCTGAAGATAATGTGCAATCAATATTTCCTATCTCCTCAAGTTCTGGAAAATCTTCCAGATTATTTTTGTTTTTTATATCTTCCAGCTTATCCTTACTTATATCAAATCCTATAGTTTTAAAATGTCTTCCAAGATGGGTCAAAATTGGAATACCAACGTAGCCCAGACCTACTACAGCTATACTTTTCTTTTTATCCTGCAGATCTTTATAAAAGTTTTCTAACGTCATAAATGCTCCCTCTGTAATTCCTGAGAGATAAAATAATCCAGGCCAACCGGATTAAATTAATACTAAGTAATTATATAAAAAATATGCCTTTTCTTAAATTCATATAATATATTATTATTCTAAAAAAAGATAAGTTATTATATAATTTTTTCTAACCATTAGACAGTGTTTATAAATGAAAACCAGTATTTAATGCTTTTACTTACCATATAATTTTAAAGATATGAATTTAAATGATAAAGCAAGTGTAATTATACACACATATTACAGATACAATTATTTGCAGACAATTTTAGAACTTCTTTTAAAACAAACAATAAAACCTAAAGAAGTAATAATATCAGACCAGACTCCAATAAAAGACAGACCGCAGGGTTTTTATGAGTCTTTCAAAGAACTGCCCCTTAAAGTAATTAACCTTGATAAGCCCATGCACGCTCCTGCACAAAATATTGGTGCCAGAAACAGTACCGGTGAAATACTCATTTTTATAGATGATGACTGTGAATTCAGAGAAGATTTCCTTGAACAGCATCTCAGGGTGATGTATGAAGAAAATGTTGATGTAGTAGTTGGTCCAAATTCGCTGACATGGGAACTACCAGAATATTTTATGCGTGATTACAGATATTCAGACCCCGTTAGCTTTTTTTTAAAAACAATTCCAACAAAATGGCATGGAATGGTTTTATACACAATCGGAGGAAACACATCAGTAAAAAGAGAGGCTTTCTTTGATGTTAATGGATATGATGAAAAGATGCCACGAATGGCAGATATTGAACTTGGTTTTAGATTATTTAAAAATGGGGCTAAAATTTATCACAGTACAAAACCCTTTATACACCATTTAAAAGGAGCATCCGGTGGATCACGCAAAGCCCAGAAAAATTTGCAATATAAGCGTTTATTATCCTGGATGTATCTCTATAAAAAACATTTTCCAGGATGGGGTACTCAACAATTTATATTACATGAAATTATGTGTGCAATTTCATTTAGAGAGCCAATAAGTGGTTTTTTTAAAAAGGGAAATCTGAAAAATCCTCTTTTGCCGCTGGCAAGGACAACTCAGATTATAAAGGCTTGTATTGAGTCAAATAAATTATTAAAGTGATAATCTTGTTATAGCATAAATAAAATAAAAAAATTATTATTCTAGTCGAGAGGTTTTAAATACAATGGTAAGTATTATAATGCTTGTCCACAATGCACCACGATATGTAAAAATAAGTATAGAGTCTCTGGTAAAAAAAACCAGTTATAAGGATTATGAGCTTATCGTTATCGATAATGCATCTAATATAAAAACTCAAAAATTGCTTTTCTATTATAAGTCAAAGGGATATATAACAAAACTCTTTTACAGCGATAAAAATTTATTTTATGCTAGAGGAAATAATATAGGTTTAGAATTATGTTCAAGCAATTCCAGGTATATTCTACTTTTAAACTCTGATATTGAAATTCTAGATGGTGCATGGCTGGATAAGTTAATATCTGCCTTATGGAACGGAGAAGGTGCAGCATCTTTAGGTGTCTGTCTGAAACCACCTCTGCGGGCTGATGGTTTTTGCTTTTTAATTCAAAAAGATATATATATGCAATTTAAACTTGATGAGAATTTTGAATGGTGGTGGAGTCTGACAAAGTTACAGGCACAGATGTTAGAAAATAATTATCCTGTTGTTGCAGTTAAAGACTATCATACATTAATAAGACACTTTAAAGGTGCCTCCGGTGATGCGTGGAAAAAAGCAAAAGGAATGGACATATCAAGAGATACTGTCTTATCCTGGTTTCCCAGTGATAAAAGCATAAAAGTGATTGATATTTTAAAATAAATTATATCTTAATTTTAATTACATTCTGCACGTCACTTCCAAACAAATATAGCATAATTCTAATTTTTCTTTTATTTTATAAATATATTGTTTTAAAATTAAAAAGTGTTAATCTAACATTTTGATTAAAAGAGATTTTATAAATTGATATGAAAAGCTCTGTATCCTGTGTAAAAGGATAAAACCTGGTTGGAAAAAATTCAAGATTAAAAAACGAAATCAGATATGAAAATTATCATTACAAACATTGTACCACTCAACGGAGGAGATGCTTCAATATTATTAGGAACTATCGATATACTTAAAAAGGTATTTCCTGATGAGAATATTTCTTTTTCAATCTATGCAAATCAAGCAGAAATATCCAGGAAATATTTTCCTCAGTGTAATTTTTCTGAAATTTTATATAAATATATTGTTGATTTACCCGGAGTAAGATTTATTGGTAAAATTCCCCGTAAAATTTCAAAAAAACGCTTTAAAATTGGTCTTAATATCTGGAGAAAAAGCGAACAATTATCAAAGATGTTTTTAAAAAAACAAGAACTTAAAATACTAAATGATTATAAATCAGCAGATCTTATAATTAGCACAGGTGGAACATATCTTGTTGAAAATTATAATCTAGAACCCAGATTATTGGACTTTGAAGCTGCTCTCTGTACAGATACACCCCTGATTTTTTTTACCCAATCACTGGGACCTTTTAATGAACCTGATAACCGACGGAGATTAAAAAAAATATTTCGTGAAAGTGGATTAATTTTTGTAAGAGACGAGCTTTCAAAAAAACATCTACTGGAATTAGGCGTTGAAAGTAATAAAATATTTATCAGCGCAGATGCTGCATTTTATTTAGCTGATAAATCAAAATATAGACGGCTGCTATTATTTAATGAATCTAAAAAAATTAAAAAAGTCGCCATTTCTGTACGTGAGTGGAAACATTTTAAAAGTATCCCGGGTAATACTGGCATTCAAAATTATTTAGAAGCTATAAGAAAAATAACCATACATCTGGTAAAAAAATACAATAGTGAAATAGTATTTATTTCAACATGCCAGGGAATTCCTGAATATAGATTTGATGATTCAACAGTAGCTATAGATATATTTAAAAATCTACCCGATGCTATCAAAAAAAATGTTACCGTAGATACTGATTTTCATCATCCTAAAGAACTTATTAATATTTATGAAAATTTTGATTTAACAATATCAACCCGTATGCATGCTGCAATTCTATCAATGTGTGCTGGAACACCTGCCTTCCCAATAGCTTATGAATTTAAGACTATTGAGTTATTTAAACAATTTGGATTAAAAAAATGGGTACATGACATTGAAAAGCTTGATGCTGAATCAATGATACATTCCCTGGATAGTTTCATTGAAGAATTGCCACATATTAAACAAATTATATATAATAAAGTAGATGAAGCCAGAAAATCTGCATTCGAACCCGGATTGATAATAAAGCAGAAATATAGTAAGTAGTTTTATGTAAAGTTTTATAGCGAGGACGAAAAATGAAGATAGCTTTTCTTGTTAGTTCATTTCCAAAACTATCAGAGACATTTATATTAAATCAAATAACCGGACTAATAGATTTAGGGCATGACGTAGAAATATTCGCATTTAAAAACCCTGAAGAGAATAAAATACAAGATGACGTTAAAAAATACAATTTAATGAATCGGGTTCATTATCTTACTACTCCTAAAAGTAAGATTAAAAGAATTTTTAAGGCAATAAATATAATAATTAAAAACTTTTACAGGAATCCAATTATAATCTCGAAATCTTTAAATTTTTTTAAGTATGGGAAAAAAGCGTTATCTTTTTCACTCCTTTTTGAAATATATCCTTTTTTAAATAATGAATTTGACATATTGCACTGTCATTTTGGGCCAAATGGAAAAGTAGGAGCAACATTAAAAGATATCGGGGTTATTAAAGGCAAACTATTAACTTCATTTCATGGTACTGATATGTCAAAACATATTTTAAAAAGAGGGCGTGATACTTATAATTTTTTGTTCAAAACAGGTGATTCTTTTCTCCCGATAAGCAACTATTGGAAAAAATCATTAATTGAACTGGGTTGCCCGAAAGATAAAATAACAGTACACAGAATGGGTATTGAATTAAAAAATTTTAATTTAAAAAAAGAACTATATAATAATGAAATACCTAAATTAATATCAATTGGCAGACTCGTTGAGAAAAAGGGTTTTGAATACGCTATCAGAGCAGTAGCAATATTAATTAAAGAATTCCCGCATATTGAGTATAATATAATCGGTGATGGACCACTTAAAGAACAACTTAATAATTTAATTTCTAAATTGGGGCTTGAGAAAAATGTCAAAATCCTGGGCTATAAAATTTATGAAGAAGTTATAAAGTTTCTTTACGAATCAGATATTTTACTTGCTCCCAGTGTAACATCTCAGGACGGCGACCAGGAAGGGATACCTATTGTTTTAATGGAGGCAATGGCTATGGGACTACCCGTTATATCATCATTTCATACTGGCATACCCGAGCTTGTTATGAATGGTGAGTCCGGTTTTCTGGTCTCTGAAAAAGATGTAGATAGTATTGCAGATAAAATAAGATACTTGATAAATAATCCTGAAAAGAGAAAAGTAATGGGATTGAAAGGCAGAAAAATCATTGAACAAAACTATAATGTTGAAATATTGAACAAACAGTTGGTCAGGATCTACAATAATATATTAGAGAAAACTTCTCCAAGCTAATGAAAAATTTACTATCAAAAAAAAATATGATATTTGTCCTCTTTGTACTGGCTTTAGTAGCGGTCCTGTTTATTTCACGCATGGTTGACCCGAGAGTTGAATTTAAGGATAAAGGTCTTGAAGAAGCTATAAGAGATGCACTTGGCAATCAAAATAGACCAATATGTAAAGATGACCTTCTAAATATTACAATACTTGATGCATCAGGTAAAGAAATCACCTGTCTTGATGGTATAGAATATTTACATAACCTTACCTTCCTGAATCTTGAGGACAATAACATTGAAGATGTAAGCCCGTTGAAGAATCTAAAAAAATTAGTAGATTTAAATTTAAGTAATAATGGTATTGCAGACCTTGAGAAAATTAATTTTAATTCTATTTCTGGCCTTCCGCTCATTGTTTTAAATCTAAATCATAACATTGCAAAAGGAGATGGCGATAACTATATTAGATTATCAGATATAAGCCTTATCGGGCAATTTAAGCAATTAGAGGAGCTGTATTTAAGAGAGAATAGTATCGAAGATATATCTCCTTTAAGTAATCTTAATAATTTAGAGATACTTGACCTCAGGGAAAATGCTATTAGTAATATATCACCTTTAAAAAATTTGATTTCATTAAAAGAGCTAAATTTAAGAGAAAATAATGTAGTAGATATTTCAGCCCTGGCAGAACTCAAAGAATTAGAGTATTTAAACATACATTCAAACAGAGAAATTGAATCAATAGCACCAATTGCAGACCTTACAAATCTTAAAACACTTATAATGAGAAATGTTAACATCAGAAATGAGGTAGAGTTACTTAAAAATTTAAAGAACCTTGAAAGATTGAATATTCGTAATTGTGATATACCGGATATTTCCTTTATTGCCGGATTGACTAAATTAAAAGAGCTGGACCTGAGATATAATAATGATGTGGTGGACATTTCAGCCTTATCAAATCTTAAAGAATTAGAGTATCTGGATTTATATTCAAATAAATATGTAGAATCAATAGCACCAATTGCAGACCTTGCAAACCTAAAAACACTTATAATAGAAAATTTATATAGAATAAATGATATAGAACTACTTGGCAACCTTAAAAATCTTCAAATTCTGGATATGCATGATTGCCGTGTCCAGGATATTTCTTTTATTTCCAGACTCACTAATCTTAAAGAATTAAATCTGAGCTACAATAATGCCAGAGATTTTTCACCATTAGGCAATCTTAATAATTTAGAAATACTTGACCTGAGCTCAACCGGTATTACCGATTTATCTTCTTTAAAAAATGTTACTTCTTTAAAAGAATTAGACCTGAGAGATAATAGTGGGATAAAAGATATTTCAGCACTATCAAATCTTAAAGAACTGGAGTATTTAAATTTAAACTCAAGTAAAGGAGTTGAATCAATAGCACCCATTACAAACCTTACAAATCTTAAAACACTTATACTGCGAAATGTAAACGTAGGAGATGAAGTGAATTTACTTAAAAATCTAAAGAACCTTGAAAGATTGAATATTCGTAATTGTAATATACCGGATATTTCCTTTGTTACCGGATTAACTAAATTAAAAGAGCTAAAATTAAGAGATAATATTAGGATAAAAGATATTTCGGCACTATCAAATCTTAAAGAAATGGAGTATTTAAACATACATTCAAATAATAAAATTGAATCAATAGCACCCATTACAAACCTTACAAATCTTAAAACACTTATAATGAGAAATGTAAATGCAGGTGAAGAAGCAGAGTTACTGACAGATCTTGTAAACCTTCAAAGGTTAAATATTCGAAACTGTAATATATCTGATATTTCTTTTATTGCCAGATTATTTGAATCCGGTGCTTTACAGGACAATCCATTAACAGACGAAAAGGCAACAATAGATATAAGAGATAACCCGGTTTTTGAATCATCATCAGATGAAGATAAGCTTGAATCCATCAGACCATACTGGAAGAATATTAATTTGAAGACTCCTTTTGTTTTACCGGACCCCCCTTATCAGTTAGAACCACCGGTATTTTCCTGCACCGGCGGTTTTTATAAAGAAGAGTTTTTATTGGAAATAGAAACTAATGACCCTGAAGCTAAAATATATTATACACTGGATGGTTCAGAGCCAGATGAGTCGTCCAGTATTTATACCGGTCCGATTAAAATAGACAGTCGAAGAGGTGAACCCAATGTATTGTCAGAGATAACAACTTCACCTGACTTTAAAGAACCAGTTGGAGAAGTTTTTAAGGTAACAGTAGTCAGAGCACGTGCTATCAAAGATAGTGATACTATAAGCAGTGTAGTTACACATACCTATATTGTTGATGAAAGTAATGAGGGCAGCAAGAATAGATATAGTCTCCCCGTAATATCCATTTCAACAGACAGTGACAATTTATTCAACTCTGATTATGGAATATTTGTTCAAGGTACCAGTTTTAATGAAGAGCGCAGATATCAATCAGGTAATTATACTAAAAAGGGAGGAGAGTGGGAGCGCCCAATCCATATTGAATTTTTTGAACCTGATGGTACACCTGGCTTTTCACAAAATGCAGGCTTAAGAATACATGGCAATTCTACCAGAAATACACGTATTAAAGCACTACGTATATATGCAAGTGATTTATATGATGATAGTGATATGTTTAATTATCCTATTTTTCCAGGACTCTTAAAACCTAATAGTAATGAATCTCTAACAGATTTTAATAACTTTATTTTACGTAATTCCGGTAACGATTATAATGAAACTTATTTTAGAGATGGCATATTACAGTCTCTGGTTTCTCACCTGGGACTGGATACCCAGGCTTACAGGCCTGCAGTTGTCTTTATAAACGGAGAATACTGGGGTATTTATAATATAAGAGAGCGCTACGATAAATGGTACTTTGCAACCAGGTATGGTGTTGATATAGATGAGGTTGTAACTTTAGAAGGTCCCGAAGGTATAGTTAAAACAGGTAAGCCTGAAGACAATATTCCTTATCTGGAAATGGTGGAATTTGTTAAAAAAAATATAAATTCAGGAACAATAAATAATCCAGATATATATGCAAAAATAAATACCCTGATTGATATTGACAACTTTATTAATTACTTTGCTACAGAAATATTTTTTGGTAATACCGACTGGCCACAGCATAATATAGGTTTCTGGCGTACAAAAACTGAAACCTATGAACCTGATGCGCCTTATGGCCATGACGGCAGATGGCGATGTATGATGTTTGATATTGATTATGGCTTTGGATTATGGAATAGATCGGCTGAAGATGACGCCCTTGACCATGCCGCAGGAATAAACGCATTATTTGCATCACTTCTTGAGAACAATGAATTCAGGTATCAATTTATAAATACAATGGCTGATCTTCTAAATAGTATTTTTAGGCCTGAATACACTGTAGCAAAAATTGAAGAAGCAAAGTCAGTTCTTGCCCCGGAAATGCCTGAACATTTAAAAAGGTGGAATTATCTGGATGGTTCTATTGAACACTGGGATAAAGAAGTCCGGGAGATGATAGATTTTGCTGTTGAGAGACCATCATTTCAAATACAGCATATAATTGAATTCTTTTCTTTATCCGGAACTGTAGAGATAAATCTAATTACCGATTCCCAGAAAGGTTACATTAAAATAAACTCGCTTGAATTAAAAGAAGTAACACCCGGAATTGAGAATCCCTCAAACTGGAAGGGCATCTACTTTAAAGAAATTCCGGTTACCATAACAGCAATTCCTTATCCCGGTTATGAATTTTCGGGCTGGGATGGGATAGATAATAATAACCTGTCCATTACTATTACCCCTGAAGAAGATTTAACTCTAACTGCTGTTTTTTCCAATAAGTAAAATAAGATAAGTAAGATAAGATATTGCAGGTTAAGATATTACACCTTATTGCAAAATATATAATGGGCAATGATATATGATATGATATTTGGTTAGGATTTATGATATAAGATATTACGAGGTCAAACCACTACCCCTCTTCAAGGTCTCCCTCATAAGATACAAGTTTTACAGAGGTTAAATCATTTAACTCTTTTATAACTTTAAGCAGATCCTGTATTTTATCTTTCTTTATCTTTATCTCTACTATAAATTGACTTTTATCCTTCTCTATTATCTTTGACCTTACCTTATAAAGCATCGTATTCTTTTTTAAAATGTCCTCTATCTTTTCCATATCAAGCTCTTTTGAATCAATTATTAATAGATACGGCTCTACAAATTTTACCTTTTTTGAAAGTATAAAAACCACAAGACCTATAAATACTGCAGAAACTACAGCAAGGTTATAGGCACCCGCGCCACATATAATCCCGTTTGTTATAGCCCAGAATAAAAATCCCACATCTTTAGGGTCTTTTACTGCCATCCTGAACCTTACAATTGAAAGAGCTCCAACCATACCAAGGGAGAGCACAAGATTGGAGCTTATTACTATTACTGCAGATGCTGTAATAAGGGATACAAGAATAAGGGTGATATTAAAATTTTTTGAATAAAGAACACCCGAGAAAGTAATTTTATATATAAAATAAATAAAAAGTACAATAATAAGTGCAAAAGTAAGATTTATAATTATAAGCCATATATTAAGGCTCTGATTTATCTGGGTTATGCCATCAAGCCCCAATGACTCTATAACCTTACTAAATGTAATTCTGCCCATACCTATCCTTTCTTTTATTTATGTAATGTCTTATTTAGCTAACCCTCTATATACCTTGAAAGAGTGTATTTACTTATAGCACACCACTCAAACCTGTCCAGCTGAAGTATATTTTTTATCCATACAGGGATTGTACCGCTGTATTTTATTTCCATTACTATTTTACTGTTACCCAGTACATCGGACATATCTATATTCTTTTTAAATAAGCCATCAAAATCAACTTCATTTTTCTTTATTTTCCTATCAAATGTAACCCGGATGTTATTAAGGTCAAAGTAATATGCATCCCTTATGTAATCTATAATTACAACCGGCCTGTAGTGGTCTTTTGTGAAGTTGTAATATATTTTATTTGCAGTTTTATTTTTATAGCAGGGTAGAAAGCTGCAGTCTCCACAAACCAGTTTACCTGCATCAGTAGCATTTATAGAGACTGATTCTTTTAGTATTACATTTCCTGCCTTTGATTTTATTTCAAGTTTTATAGGACTTGTGCTCAGGTTATATATTCTTATTCTGTATTTATTTCTATTTTCCACTCCGGACATTTTTTCATAATAATTATTATTTGATTTATTGTCAAAATAAAGACTCCTTACAAGATAGTAGCCTTCAGAGTTAGCGTTTTTATCAGGGGTAAATATTGTCGATAATCTATTTTTAAGATTTATATAGTCAATATGGTTTATATAATATTTTAGTTCACGCCTCTTTGAAATTATATTGCTCATACCTTTTACAAAACAATTATTAATAAAAACCAGAGCTTCCGCTTAAGATTATACAAAATTCTTAAATACTTCAAGATACATTCTGGCAGTATTTCCCCAGTTAAATAGCTTTGCTCTGCTGGTGCCCCTTTTTATAAGCTCCTCTCTTAAGTTACTATCAATAATTACCTTTTTTATTCCCTCTGTAAGACTCTTATTATCATAAGGATCTATATATAATGCAGCATCTCCTCCTACTTCCGGTAGAGACGATAAATTTGAAGTTACTACAGGACAGCCACATGCCATTGCCTCAATAACCGGCAGGCCAAATCCTTCATAAAATGAAGGAAGTACAAACATAAAGGCGCAATTATAATAATAAACAAGTTCATCATCCGGGACTTCCTCTACTATAAAAATATCATCTTTTACTTCATCCTCTACAGACAGTGCTATGGTGTTAAAATCCTTACTTATTATAACAAGCTTTAAATCTTTAAATTCTTTCTTAATCTCAGCAAAAGAGTTTACAAGACCGGATATATTTTTATGCGGCTTATTATTCCCCGTAAATAAAATATATTTTCCAAAATTTTTCTTTAACATAAAAATTTCTCTTTCCTCATCTCTTAAGACTTTAAATTTTTTTGATACACCATTATAGATCACCTCTACTTTGTCTTTATATTCAGGAAAGTAATAACAAAAATCACCAAGCGTTGAATTTGAAACGGCAACAATTTTTTTTGCTTTTTTTACTGCATTATTCAAAACCAGCTTTGCTATTTTTACCTTACTTTCTCCAAAGTATTCTGGAAATTTAAACTGGGTAAAATCATGAATTGTAAAAACACTATTTTTATGAACTATAAAAGGAAGATTGTAATGCGGGTAGTAGAATACATCATTGCTTTTACTTTTAAGGTTTATTATGCTTCCAACTACCTGTTCCTTTATCGAGTAAATAGGGCTATTGTTTTCCCTGAAATCAACCTTATCATCACTTATAGAATATTCTTTTAGATATCTCTTATAATCTTCATAATTTCCATATAAATAAATTTTTATCTTACTTTCTGCTGTGATAATTTCTCTTATAATCTCTCTCAGGCATCTTCCAATCCCGGAGCTGTAAAGCATCCTTCCATCTATATGGAGTTTTAATATTTTATCTTTATTTCTTCTCATAGGAAATATATATCAATGGGTCTTTAATCCTTAAAAAATGCTCCAGCGTATTTGCCAGCGCAATTGATATACCAATATGAAGCCACATATAAGGCCTTAAGTAATTCTGGTTAAACTGAAGTATTATCAGCTCAATAGCCAGGCTCCAAAACATAGCCAGACAGATTATTCTGTATTTTTCTACCAGGTTATTATTTTTATACAGGCTCCATAATCTTTTAAATATAATTACTATAAACCACAGAAAAAATATAAAGCCCACAATACCCACACTTGCAAGGAGCTCTGCAATTAAATTATTTGGCTCAGTTGCCCATAAATTTTCAAAACCTTCAACATACATTTCAAATTTTTCAGGATTATTTACCATATAAGCTCCCGCTCCTCCCGGGCCTACACCAATAAGAATGTTAATGGGCTTATCAAGGAATACCTTAAATGTTTGAATTGTTCTTTCGCTTCGCTCTGCATATGAATGTTCAGATGTGTCAAAAAGACCTGTTCCTTCAAAAACAAATTTAAATCGCTCAGGATTATTAATCATAATAAGAAGAAGACTTATACCAAATATTATCAGCACTATCAATGAAATAAAAAAAATTGCCTTCTGTTTTGTAAGCTTTTTATTAATAGACCAGTAACCAATAAGTTCAATAAAACCGTAACCAATTATTAATGCTATTCCTATCCATCCTATTCTGGATGATGAGAGAAAAATTATAAGCCCTGTTGCAATTACAGTTATGCCTTTATAATTTATAAAGTCACTTTTTCTTATCCACAATATAAACCATATAAAAAACCCCATCAGCATATATGTAGCGAAATATGAAGGCTCGTAAGAGAAGATATTTATCCGGGCAAGAGTATACTTTTGCCACCATTGTCTGATAAAGGGTGTTTTTTCTCCAATAATAAATGGCAGCAGAAACTGGTAAAATCCTATAATTGAAATTGCAAAATATGAATAGAAATAAACTTTAAGCATCCAGTCTAAATTGTCTAACCGGTTATTTCTTGAGAACCATACAAGAAACACTATTGTCAGCGCATAAAAAATTGTCCACAGAGAATATATTAGAGATTTAAGCGGAAAGGGAGAATTTAAAGATGATAGACACGATACGAAACAAAAAAGAATTAATGGAAGATAAGTTTTATCTACAGGAATAGCATAATTTTTTGTAATAGACGCATAAATTATCCAGAAAATAAACAGGACAAAAAACAGTATATATGAAAATCTTATTGTAGCACCGGATAACTCTATAGTTAAAAAAATATCGCTGCTTATAAACACAATAATCAGTAGTAGCAGAGCTCTGTATAAATAATTTGAATACCTATCAATTTTTTCTACCAAGTTTGTTTTAACCTCACTATATCTATTAATTTATAATCCAGCTATTCTGGAAAATCGGATGCTTCACATGTGTCATGTCCATAAATCTTTTTTATGGTATTTTCATATATATTTACATATTTTTGAAGCACTTTTTCCGGTAAAAAATCTTCTGCCTTTTTTAAACAATATGGAGTCATGTTGTTTATAATTCCGGGATTTCCAACAAATATTTTTATTTTTTCCAGTAGTTCATTTTCTGACTCCGCGCTGTAAACAAAACCGGTCTTCCCGATATCAATAATTTCGGGAATGCCACCCCTGTCCGAACCAATTACCGGAACCCCATATGAGTATGCTTCATAAATAACTCTTGGAAGCGTGTCATGCCATAATGAGGGGACAATCAGTACATCTATCAAATTAAAGGCTTCCTCTGTTTTTTGAAATCCATGGAACGTAATCCTTTCTGACTTATACTTACTTCTCAAATACTCCTCATACTCTGGGGTAATACCCCTTCCAAAAACATGTAAATCAGCTATACTGGCCTCTTTAAAAACATTTAATAAAAACTCTATTCCCTTATGATAAGAAAGGTGACCTGTGTAGCCAAATTTTATTTTTTCAACAGGAGTTTTTGCCCTGGAGCTGATTTTTTCTGTTTCAAGTGAATTATAAACTACATGTTTTTCTGAACTTTTAAAAAACCCCGATTTTATATGTTCATTCAGAATAAAATGGCTATTCCCCACTACAGCATCAACATATTTTGTAAAAAATCTTTTAAAATTCATAATCAAAATGCATACCTGGTTCTTTTTTCTGCATATATCTTTTCCTTTAAAAAGAGTTGCTCTCGGACATATAAGAGAGTAATCCCTGAGAGTGTGAACAAGTGGAATTTTATTCTTCTTTATAACTTTCCAGATACCAGCAGAAAACTCCGAAAGGTTATTGGTATTTACGATATCCGGCGCTTCTATTTTTATTATTGCATCAACCCTTCTTAAAATAGAGAAATTGTATAAGCTCACCAGATGCCAGAATACTTTTAAAAAAGATTTCTTTGTCTTTGAATAATAAGACCAGTAAACATTTGAATGGTAAACATAGTAGACCTTTACACCATTTATATAATCTATCCTATCTGTATCAGATACAGTTACAACAACAGTATCAATACCGGATTTTTTTAAATTTTCTGCAATAATCTGTGTGGATTTTTCGGCTCCCCCTATTATATCCGGATAGTACAACGAATTTACTAACATTACCTTCATTGCTTTAAAACCTCTTTACTTTGCTTTAAAATCTCTTCATAAAGTCTTAAATACCTGTCTGCAATGCTTTCTATATTATATTCATTTAAAATTTTCCTGTATGCATTTTCCGCTAATTTCTTTCGT
>JAQVEM010000003.1:0-10002 GCA_028697935.1 Actinomycetota bacterium | reverse complement strand
TTGCTTTAAAACCTCTTTACTTTGCTTTAAAATCTCTTCATAAAGTCTTAAATACCTGTCTGCAATGCTTTCTATATTATATTCATTTAAAATTTTCCTGTATGCATTTTCCGCTAATTTCTTTCGTATCCCGTAATTATTCATTACATAATTAACTGCATTTACCAGTCCATCTATATCAGAAGGATTAAAAAATATCCCGCAATTTGTAACTTTAAATTCCCCTTCTTTTATGTTGTAGTATGAATGAGAATCATCTTTATCCGGAAATTTACCAGCCGAAAATTCATTAACCGGAAATTCATCACCTATAGCTTTGTCCCCCGTAAACTCATCGCCAAGGACCTCAATATTCCCCGGAATATTTGATACTATACAGGGAAGCTTGAAGCTCATTGCTTCAATGAGTGAATTAGAGAGACCTTCTACCAGTGAAGGGAAAATAAATAAATCAGATTTTTTTAAAAAATCCTCAGGATTATCCACCATACCGGTTAGAGTAACTCTTTCTTTTAGTCCGGACTTATTAATCAGACTTATAATATTATCTTTCTCGGGACCGTCCCCGATAAGAATAAGCTTTAAATCTTTACCATCGCTCCGGACTAATTTTGAAAAAGCACTAATCAGTGTATCAATATTTTTGGATTTGATAAACCTGCCCATCGTAACAAGGGTGCTGCAGGATTCGTATGAGCGAGTAAAATCCGTTACGTTTACTCCGTTTCTTATCAGTACTATTTTATCCCTATCCGCCCCTTCTTCAACAAACTCTTCTATCATAACTTTACTGGTACAGATTATTCTATCAATATTTTTTAAAATATATCTTAATTGCAGTCTTCCTCCGGGAAGTTCTTTTATCTGATTAATATCACTATTGGAACCACTGCTGCCAACTTTTGCTATAACTGGTTTCTTTAAAATCCCGGAGCAGAGTGTAGAAATATATGCAGGATACAGTACCTGGTGGACATGGATAACATCGTATTGTCTTCTATGCGATATTAAAAAGAAAAAAAGTGAGAACTGATAAATATAAACACTTAACCGCACAAAGATTTTTCTTAAAATTATTTTTATTGATTTTGCAATTGACTTTTTATCTAAAGGTCCTGTATAGAAAAAACTTCTGTCGGTATCTATTTTTTCTTTTTTTCTAAAGTCAAAGTTTGTTAAATTTCTTACTACTTTTAAGCCATCAATTTCTTCGGTTTTTTTTAGATTATTGTCCCATCTACCCGTTACAACCGTTACATCTACGCCTTTCTTAACAAGCTCACAGGCCAGTTTCTGGGCCTGCTTCTCAGCTCCACCTGTATAGGGATAAAAAACTGCAATCACCATAAGTATCTTTAATTTCTTCATAATAAACTTTTTACATAAAATAAAATACAAGAAAAATAAAATACAAAAATATAGATATTCTTCTAATTTAATTCAAAAAGCCACATAAAATTTACTACTCCTGAAGCTCTTTAAAACCCTTCCGTACAGATTCCAGCAGGTTTACTCTACTTCCACTTCTTAGCTGGTTCATTAACCAGATACTGTGAACCGCACGTATTCTTACAATTACATTTTCTACACCAAGTATTTTTGCAATTGCGAGAGTGTGATGACCCTGGCGAAAGTGCAGCAGCTGTCCATCCCTGGCTACAGCCACACCTACCTCCGGAGCCAGATTTAAATCAAAGCCTCTGGTTTTAATTTCCTCAAATATCTTTTTATGTTTTTCAAAATACAGAACAATATTTTCAAAAGAATCAAGTATTAGATCCCCCCTCTTTAACGGAGTTCCATCTTTCATTCTTTCAACTGCAAGAGAATAAAATTGTGTATCACGGTAATCCTTATTTTCAACAAAAAGCTCTCTGATCATAACAAATTTCTCATGTTCTTCTATAGGGATAGTGTCTCTGTCCCACTCCCCAGCCCATACAAATAAATTTCCGGGCATGGAATCAGGGTCAGCAATATGATATTTTAAAAGTTCCGGATTTATTTTATACACAAGTGAATCACCAAAACATAGATTTGCAAATAAAACAGGAAGAAGATTTCTCTTACTGTGGAAAAGGTTAAAGTTGACAAACAATATTACCCGGACTAATGCTTTTGATATTAATTGCGCAAAAGGTTTTAATATCTTTTTAACTTTTTTTAGACTCATAGAGCACACTTTAATTGTAAAAGAAAATAATTCTATTATAATATCAAAATATTCTCTACTTAAACACTAAATCATGTTTTACAGTTATTAAAGTTATCTTCTCTTCTTAAATTAAAAATATCAGTGAGGAATAATACACAATTTATTACCCACTGCTTCTGTTATAATGTTTCTCTTCGCAATAAGAGTTGATTTTCACTTAAGCTTAGAATATCATTAATTTTAAAATTAAAGTTTACTGTTCAAGAAAAATTAAAGAATATTATGAAATATAAAAACAAAAGCGGGGAGATTGTTGAATATAAAAGCGATATAAAACTTGTAATAATGGATGCAGACGGGGTTCTAACTGATGGCAGTGTTTATGTTGATAACAATGGAAATGAAACATTAAAATTTTCACGCATAGATGGCAAGGGTGTAGAGTTACTCCGTAAAAACAATATTTTAACAGGTATAATAAGTGAAGAAAATGCCAGTGCATTGAAATATAGAGCAAAGAAATTAAAAATAGATATGATCTCTTTTGGCACGAAGAATAAAAAAGAAGTATATACAAAGTGGAAAGAGGATTTAAAATTAACTGATAATCAGATATGTGTATGTGGAGATGATATCTCTGATTTGCCGATACTCACGCAGGCCGGCTTTAGCTGTGCTCCTGCAAATGCGCTTGATAAGGTGAAATTCAGTGTAGATTATGTATCAAAATATAAAGGTGGCGAAGGTTTTATAAGAGAAATATGTAATATTATTTTGAATGGTGGAAATTAAAAATGAGTAAAACTATTAAACTTAAAGATAAAAAAATTGGTGATGGAGAAAAACCTGTTTTTATTGGAGAGATAGGCATCAATCATAATGGTTCCATAGAAATTGCAAAAAGAATAATAGATATGGCTAAAATTTGCGGGGTCGAGTTTGTGAAATTCCAGAAGAGGACTCCTGAAATTTGCGTGCCTGTGGATGTAAGAAACAGAATTATCGAAACACCATGGGGTGAGATGACTTATTTTGATTATAAGAAAAAGGTAGAATTTGGATTGGACGAATTTAAAATAATAGATAATTATTGTAAAGAAAAGCAGATTATATGGTTTGCATCAGTCTGGGATATCCCAAGTGTTGACTTCATGGAAAAATTTGATACTCCATGTTATAAAGTACCATCAGCCAAACTCACAGATAAAGAATTGCTCGATAAATTGCGAAGCACATGCAAACCAATAATACTATCTACCGGCATGAGCACCCAGGATGAAATAGATAAAGCTATTTCATTTCTAAATAATACAGAACTCGTTATCATGCATTGCAATTCTTCATATCCTGCAAAAGATGAAGAGCTAAATTTAAATTACATAAAAACTCTTAAAATAAAATATCCACAGCATATAATTGGCTACAGCGGGCATGAGGAAGGTATTACACCCAGCCTGGTTGCAGCCCTGCTTGGAGCTAAATTGGTTGAAAGACATATAACTATCGATAGGGCTATGTGGGGTACAGACCAGGGTGCAAGCATTGAGTTTTCAGGTCTAAGACGGCTTGTAAGAGACCTGAATCTTATTGATAAATGGCTGGGCGACGGCATTAAAAAATTATATGAATCAGAAATTCCTGTTAAGAAAAAATTAAGAGATAAAGAAACTTTATGAAAATTTTAGCTATTATTCCTGCCAGGGGAGGAAGCAAGGGAATAAAAAATAAGAATATAGTAGATTTAAATGGGCACCCTCTAATAGCATACAGCATAGCAGCAGCAAAATCTTTTAATAAAATAGATAGAATATTATGCACTACAGATTCTAAAAAAATAGCAAAAATTGCAGAAGCATATGGCGCGTGGGTGCCTTTCCTGAGACCACCTGAACTTGCCAGAGATGATACACCTGACCTCCCGGTGTTTCAGCATGCAATAGACTGGCTTAAAAAAAATGTAAATTATTCTCCGGATATCATAGTTCATCTAAGACCAACTACTCCTATAAGGTTTAAAGCAGATATTGCAAAATCAATAGAAAAATTTATCAAAAATCCTTCTGCGGATAGCATGCGAGCTGTATGTCCTGCTCCAAATACCCCATACAAAATGTGGTTGCAAAAGGGAGAATATATAGAGCCGCTTCTTAAAATACCTGGCATTGATGAACCATATAATATGCCCAGACAGAAATTGCCACAGGTTTTCTGGCAAACAGGATATATTGATATTATTAGAATTAAAACCCTGACAGAACTTAAAAGCATGACAGGAAAACGGATACTCCCTTATTTTATTGACAGTAATATTGTTGTAGATATTGATAATGAATATGATTTAAAAAGAGCTGAAGAAATTATAAGGAGAACTGATTGTATAAAGCCATAGGAAAAGATACCCTTATATTAATATGTGGCGCTGGTTCAATCGGAGAGAGACACTTAAATAACCTTCTGGCACTTGGATACGAAAATATTATACTTTACAGAACCAGAAATGAACCTCTGAGGACAGTAAATAAAAAATTCCCCGTATTTTTAGACTTAAAAGATGCTTTAAAAGAAAATCCTGAAATATCATTTATCACAAACCCCACTTCGCTTCATATGGAAACCGCTATCAATTGCGCTCGTTCGGGAAGCCACATATTTATAGAAAAACCTCTGTCCAATAGTACAGAGAGCATTGACAAACTAAAAGATATTGCAGAGAAAAATAAAATAAAAGTTATGATAGGATATATGATGAGATTTCACCCGTGCATTAAAGAAATTAAAAAAATTATAGATGAAAAAAGAATCGGTAACATCATATCCACAATAAGCGTATGGGGTGAGTATCTCCCCGACTGGCATCCCTGGGAAGACTATTCAACTAGCTATGCAGCTAAAAAAACACTGGGAGGCGGCCCTGCTTTAACCCTTTCACATGACCTGGACCTACTGGTATATCTTTTTGGAAAGCCAGATAGATTAAAAGCTTTTGCAAATTATAATTCGGATTTGAGTATAGATACAGAGAGCTCAATTGATATTATATTAAAATATAAAAATGGTATTGTATCCAACGTTCATCTTGATTATCTGCAGAAACCACCAAATAGAGTGTATCTTTTTATAGGAGATAAGGGGGAAATAAAATTTTATTACTTTGAAAATAAGGTTGAAATTTATACAGGCAGTAGTAGCGAAACCTTTACTGGCCCAAAAGGTTTTGAAAGAAATGATATGTTTATAGAAGAAATAAAGTATTTTATAAATTGTATAGAAAGCGATATAGAACCTTCACCGGGAATTGACGAGGCTGCCATTTCGCTGAATATTGCATTAAAGGCTATTGAATCCGATAAACATGAAAAAGGAGTAAAATTATGAGAAATAGATATATCCCGGAATTTGACCTGACCGGAAAAAATATTATCGTAACTGGTGCTTATGGTCTTATAGGTAAGGAAATATGCGATGCATTTTCAAGCGCAGGAGCAAATGTAATTATTTCAGATATAGTTGATGAAAAGACCTTAAAGGATTATGCTGAAAAACTTTCCCGCAAGCACTCCACCCGGAATATGGGAATATACCTGGATATAACAGACTCAGAATTAATAAAATCAGGAATTGAAAATATTTTAAATCAATATGATAGTATTGACGTTCTGGTCAATAATGCTGCAATCGATGCAAAATTTGATGAAAATATCATCAATATAAATCCCACAAGGTTTGAAAACTATCCTGTAGATGAACTGGAAAAATCTATGAATGTAAATATAACAGGAACAGTAAAAATCACAAAAGAAGTTGTAAAAAATATGCTGAAAAATAAAAGAGGTAACATAATTAATGTTACCTCCACTTATGCAATTGTTGCTCCAGATCAGCGTTTATATAAAAAGTCAGGTGAAGAAAATCAAACTTACAAACCTGTTGATTATATTATCACCAAATCATTCATACCTGGATTTACAAGATATCTTGCTACATTATATGCAAAGGATGGAATAAGAGTAAATACAATAGCACCACATGGTGTGTATAATAATCATGATGCTGATTTTGTTGAAAGATTTTCTAAACGATGTCCCCTTGGGAGAATGTGTGATTTAAAAGAATTAAGAGGACCTTTTATTTTCTTAGCTTCCGATTCTTCTTCTTACATGACAGGAAGTTTACTTATTGTAGACGGAGGGTGGAGTATATGGTAAAAGATTATATAGATATATATTATTCCGATAATAAAAAACCCAGAACAGACTACCCTCACCATTTAGTAAATTACATAATTAAAAAATATAAAAAGTAAAAATAAATTAATCCGATTTTCTGTAGGTAGAGCTTATGCTTTTCGCTGAAGCAAAAAAATAAAACCTAATCTTTCTGTGATTTTAACTTATAAATATAATTTACACCCAGTACAACAATAATCCCGGTAAGGATGCTCAAAAGGATTACAACAATTGAGTTTATAACTCTGCTGTTCTCAACTGTTATGCGGGGCTCCTCTGTTAATAACTCTATGCGATTATCAACTGCAGCTTTTCTATCTGTAAACTCCTGATAAAGGTCGTTAAGTTTTCTAATTTCATTTTCATTATCAATAATTTTTCCCTCATATAAAAGTACCTCTCCATTTTTTTTCATTATTTCATATTCAATCTGCTTTGCCCCGGTTGCTTCAGAGCTTTCCATCTCTGAATACATACTGTTAATTTCTTTTTCAATTTCAGATATTTTTTCTTCAAAATAACTATTTTCTTCCTCTATCTTTTTAATATCTTCACTAATCATGGCGAGGGTATTATCAAATATTTCTATATCCTGATTTCTTATCTGCTCTCCGAGTGATTCTATAAGTTTTAATCCTATTTCTTTTGCAAGCTTTTCATCCGTGTCTTTAACTTTTAAAGAAAATACACTGGTATCTTTATCTAAATCTATTTTTATAAGCGAAGAATCAATATAATCTTCATAGTCATCAACCTCTGGAATATCTTCCAGTGCACGGAATATTAAATCAGTTTTTAATATTAATGGAACTTCTTCAGCCTGAATAAAAACAGACTGATTGTTTATAAATTTTTCGTGCGAATCTCTATACTGCAGATAATCATCCTGAACATAATCTTCTTTGAGACTGAATTTATATCTGGCTTCATACAGTGCAGGAGTCCTGGAAACATAAAAAAACCCTAAAACAGCAACTACTATTACAGTTATAATAAACCACCATTTATGTTTTAGAAACATTCTAAATAACGTTCTTAAGTCAATTGTATCTTCTTCAGAATAGTTATTCTCCTTATAATTCATTTCCTATCCTTTCATAATAAATAAAGAAAATAGAATGACGGAATGTAAATTCTAAAATAACTTCTAATTAATTTCAATCAGGTTTATAAATCTTTCGCTAAAATCCTGCATCCCTTTTTCAGTCCACAGTCTTTTAAATTTATCCTGGCCCTCTTTTGCAACCCTTATACGCTTCGCCTCATCCGACAGGATATCATCAAACTCATCGTTCCAATTCTCAATATCCCATGAAATTGGAAAGTAAGTTTCATCCGGTATATATAAGTCTGGCCATGTCTCCAGATGACCCATATCAGGTTTTATTAATGCAGCACCCGCCATTAAAGCTTCGTAATCCCTGTAACACACTTCCCCCCATCCGAATGGACTGACGACAAATTTAGATTCCATCATATTTGTTATATATTTCTTTTTAGGTACAGTCCCGAGTGAAAATTTATCAGCCAGTGGATGATTCGAAAGAAATTCATACATTTTTTCCCTCTGAAAGGAAATCACACTTTTCTTATAGTCTTTAAAATAATTGGCACTAATTACATATTTTCTATCTTTACAGACATCACCATATTTTAGAGTAAGATTTTTACTGAGAATATACCTTATTCTTGAAAAATTAGATTGAAAATTATTTACAGCCAGCAGAATATTCCATGAGATTCCTATCTTATGTTTATTTTCTAAGAACATATTCAATTCATTGCTCTGTGGGTTTCCAGGATATGAAAAATCTCCCTCTCCAACTTTATATTTTTTATTATAGTAATCTGTAAATAATCTATTTCCAAATAACGTACTTCCATACAAAGACTTATCTTTTAGCAACTGTTTCTTATAATAAAAATCAACATAAGGCATAACATAAAATAATATTGAAGCGCTATCAAGATTATCAAATAAAATCAGTGACTTTGTATTTTCTTTAACATAACTTAAAAATTTTAATATTATATTCTTTTTTTCACCGTAAGTGGCGTCATCTTTTTTTATTAAATTTTTCTTTACCCTGATATCAACAATCACAGTATCCGATAATTTGTTTCCGGGTAAATCAAATACATCCAGAAATCTTATTCTATATCCCATAGATTCAATACGTGCTTTATTTAAAAAAACAGGATACCAGTCCGTATTTAATAATCTTGATCTTGATTTAATTAAAGGAGGTGCTTCAAAAACTGCCGGGATAATAATATCTATATTTTTCAATTTAATTTTTCCTTAAAATATTTTATTGTTTTATTAATCCCATCTTCAAAACTAACTTCCGGCTCCCAGTTAATTACGTTTCTTGCCTTAGTTATATCGGGTCTCCTTACCACAGGGTCATCAGGAGGAAGCCCCTGAAAAATAATATTGCTTTTACTTTTTGACAGGCGCTTTATATTCTCAGCAAGTTCTAATATTGTCATCTCTTCAGGGTTACCTAAATTCAGAGGCATGTGATATCCTGAATTAATAAGTCTGTAAATGCCTTCGACCATATCAGATATATAACAAAAGCTCCTTGTCTGGCTTCCGTCACCAAATACAGTTATATCTTTTCCCTCAAGACACTGGTTTATAAAAGTTGGTATTGCTCTTCCATCATCTTTTCTCATCCTGGGGCCATAAGTATTGAATATTCTCGCAATGCAGGTATCCAGTCCCTGCTGTCTGTGGTAAGCCATGGTAAGGGCTTCAGCAAATCTTTTTGCTTCATCATATACTCCCCGAGGGCCAACTGGATTAACATTTCCCCAGTATTCTTCTGTTTGTGGATGTACCTTAGGGTCACCATACACTTCCGAAGTCGAAGCCAGAACCATCTTTGCTCTTTTGGATTTTGCAAGGCCAAGTATATTATGAGTCCCGAGTGCTCCAACTTTCAGGGTCTGTATGGGTAGCTGGAGATAATCAATAGGACTTGCAGGTGATGCTAAATGAAATATGCAGTCTATATTATCTTTAATATCAATGTACCGGGTTATGTCATGATTCAAAAATATGAAGTCCCCACTTTTGATATGTTCTATATTTTCCAGTGAACCAGTTATAAGGTTATCTATGCATATAACCCTGAAATCTCTTTCCATAAGATAATCACATATATGACTCCCTATAAAACCTGCTCCTCCTGTAACAAGAGCGGTTTTTTTCATCCTGACCTCCTTTGACCTTTATTGTTATCTTTTATCGCCCTATTCCTATATATTTAAAACCCAGCTTTTCTAATTCTTCCCTTTCAAAAAAGTTTCTTCCATCAATTATAATATTATTATTCATGATTTTTCTTATTTTCTCAAAATCCAATTCTTTAAACTGCTCCCATTCTGTAGCAATTATCAGAACATCAGAGCCTTCTATTGCTTCATATTCATCATTGCATATCTTTACTTTCTCGGTCAAAGTTTCAGGCCTGTTCTTTACAACCGGGTCATATGCTTTTATTTTAGCGCCCATTTTGGATAAACTATTCATAATAGTAATAGACGGCGCATCCCTTACATCATCAGTATCTGGCTTAAAAGATATGCCAAGAACAGCAATAGTTTTGCCTT
>JAQVEM010000058.1 GCA_028697935.1 Actinomycetota bacterium | reverse complement strand
AAATTTTAAGAATAGCATTCCTGAAAAAATTTATTTTTCTCCGGTCATAAATAACAACACCGAGCTTTCTGGCATCTTTTGAATTCTTATTAATTTCGGATGGGGTAAAAGTATCTGATGATATTAAAATAAGAGCAGAATCTTCTGGTCCACTCACAGGAATTTTAATATCTTTTTTCTGCCCTTTTTTTAATTCAACATCTTCAGTATACAGGAGTTTCCCGTTCTCGTCTTCCCCGTCAAATACACTTATATTTACTTTCATTAAATCAAGTGGGGTTGTCACAGGATTTTTAAAGCCCAGTACAAGCGGTCTTTTTAAATTCTTTACTTTTAACAAAGCCCTGCCGCCAGTCCAGCTGCCCCTTCTCAGCATAAACCTCCTTGGTTCATAAAGACCTTCCTCTATCTCTACTTCCTCAAAACCCCTGGTTAATCTGTATGCCAGTCCGAACAACCATTTTGCAGGCACTCTGAAAAAAAATATAAGAAAATTATGGATAAATTTAAAATCCACATTAAAGGGAGTAGGGAAATAACATAGGTATATGCTTTTAGGGCTGTACGAAGGGAGTGAACTTAAATATGTCGCATTTATAAACAGGTCATATTTTTTTGTAATTTTTATGGCATAATCTTCCGATATAAAGGGGAATATTTTAAGATTTACCCTGTGCAAATCCAGATTAAGCTTTCTGGATACTTCATCAATATCAACATAAATATCTGTTATAACATCTACTTCAAAATCCTCTTCCTTTGACAGGATTTCTGCGACTTTACAGCTATACCTTTCACCACCGCCGGCAGTTGACAGATATCTGTCATAAATGGCAACTTTCTTCATAAATACCTGCTAAAAATCTCTCATCCAGCTTTTTATAATATTATCCTGTATTTTACTATTTTTTCTTATTTTTATCCTTTTTACCAGGTTCACGGGTATTAAATAAAAAAGTTCAAAAAAAACTCTGATTCTTACAGGAATATCAACCCTCTTCTGCTTTTTACCTCTCAATAAACCAGTCAGATAATATAAAATATTAATCATACTTGAAAAAACAAAGGTAAAATAATTTCTTAAAAATAGAAGCGGCCATCCACATTTAAAAATCATAAGCAATCTGTTTCTTACTACAAAATATGTAAAGCTGTAAGACCATTCTTTACCTGCTCCACAGTGAAAATGCCTGGCAACAGATTTAGGAGTAAAGAAATTTTTCCAGTCTGCAAGTTTTGACCTCCAGAATAAATCAACATCCTCATAGTATGTAAAGAAACTTTCATCAAAATAACCCACATCTTCCAGCATTTTTCTATCCATCATAAAACTACTGCCAGAAAGACCGAAAACCTCTTCTACTCGATTATACTGACCATAATCAAAACATTCAAAACCCCTTTCTTTACTGTAGCAGGATCTGTTTATCTTTATGCCACAACTGTTAATTATGTCCCTGCAATAAGAAAATAATCTTTTTGGGATTTTTATTCTCACTGTCTTTATTCTTTCAGATAATGCAAATTCATATAATATTTCTCCTCCCACTACAATCTTCAAATTATTTGGTGAAATATATGAAGATACTCTGAATTGTATTTCAAGATCGCTGTCAGGATCTGCTACCGGTATGGCCAGGATAGCATTTTCCTGAGTCCATCGATAAACTTCTCCATTATCATCAGATTCCACAGGATAAAATCCTTCCGGATATTTGATTTTACTGTTTAAATCATTATCCGAAACAATACCTGATTTACCATTATTTCTAACAGCTACATCATATATTTTTACTCCAAGCCTCCTGAAATCCCTATTAACGCTGGTTTCTCCTGCAGAAGTACTTGAAGCAATAAGCTGGACAGGTAGATAAGGGTAATAAAATAAAACTTTAGAACCTACAGCTCCTATCTTTGAATCATCGCCTGCCTGTCTGAAGATCAGAAGCATTTCCGATAGCCATCCTCTTTCAACCACACAGTCGTTATTTATTAGAGCTATATACTTCCCCTTTGCACGTTTGAGTCCCTCATTATTGCCTCCTGCGTAGCCTGTATTTTTTTTAAGGGAAACCACCTCTACCCATGGAAATTCTTCTTCAACAAACTTTACAGAATCATCTTTAGAATTATTGTCAACCATTATCATCTGAATTTTTTCAGCAGGATAATCAAGGTCATGTATTGAGTTAAAAAGATTTCTTAAAAAAGGTTTACCATTAAAATTTACTGTGATAATTGATATTAAAGGATCATCATCCCCGGTCAATTAAAATCTCACCCTGCCTTTTTTTAAATATCGCTTCGCTTCAGAAAATTAAAGTCTCACAAACATTTTTATTATATACAGAGATTATATTATATACAAAGAAAGTCGGAAAATAACAATACAAATAGAGCTGGACATTTACACTTTTCTGGCCAGATAATATTTAGTGGATACGGTAAGACCCAGGATATTGTCAATATTTTCAAGGTCTCTCAGTAAAACATTCAGCTCCTGGTCAACATCTATTTCTATTCCTGATTTGCTCTTTGGTTTGAAATCACAAAGAGCCTGCCTTAAGATATTGATATCATATCCAAGATTTTTAATTTCTTCATAAAGAGCTTTAAAAATATTAAAGTAAATCAGTAACAACCTTTCACGATTCTTGCGATTTAACTCATTTATTTCCCTGTTTATCTGGAGTTGTATATTATTATTTATAGCTTTAATTGATTCATTATAACTTTTTCTTAAATTTTCAAAATACATACTAGTAAGAAGGTATATATACTTTCTTAATTTTCCTTTTACAGTCTTATCACTGTCAAACTCTTCCGAATTAAGGATATCAAACCTGCTTAAAAGTTTTAAATCCTCAAAACCTTTTCTATCTAATTTGATTTCAAAAAGCTCAAACAACTCATTTTCACCATATAGATTGCCGGGTTCTGTTAAATTATCGCTACTGCTACATTCAAGCTCCTCTATAATCCCTTTATCAATAATCTTAAACCCGGCGTTATTTAGTATAAATTCAATAGTAAAATCATCAATTTCTATACCGGTTTTATACTTGCTATTACCTTCAACCAAAAATTTATGGAGCCCCCTTTCCCCGGGGAAAACATAAAATAGCTGACCATCTTTTTTTAATTTTGAAGACAGCATACTGATTACATCATAAAAAAACTCCGGTGTAATATTGAAAAAAGCTTTATTTACAATAATACCGTCAAATTTTGCTCTCTGTGTTATTCTGGATTTTAAATTCCCAACCTCATCCTGATCGGTATACTTACTTCCTGGTTCGATAGGATAGTCGCCAACTTCCAGATTAAATATTTTACCAACATCCTTCTTGTTTATAATCTTTTCATCTCTGTATTTACCAGAAGTTATCTTTAAAACTGTAGCACAACCTTCAAAATGCTTCTTTGCCACCCTGGATATTTTACTGTTTTGCAGCTCTATAAGCTCAACAACCTTTTCCCTGTCAGGTGAATAATAAGGTTCCGTGCAATATTTAATCAGCGGTTTTGTTACATTTTCCCAGTAAAACCGGTGTGCAATTTTATTCAAATTCTTACTATAAATTTCTCTCAGGCTTTTATTCATCAGCATACTTTCCATAACTCTAGCAAGCTGATGTGTATCCTCATACTTTACTACTTCACCTATATTTTCACTTTTAACCAACTCTGCAATAGAATCCCCTTCAGTAGTTATTATGGGCAGTCTTGCCCATATGTAATCCATAACTCTTGTCCTGTAAGAAAACTCCGTTTCTATTCTCTTACTGTGAATCGACAGTCCTACATCTGAGTCCAGGAGAAAAGCCTGCCTCATATGGTAAGGAACCCATTCGTTAAAGAATACATTCTTATCATACAGGTCAAGCTCTTTTGCCAGATTTATTGCGTCTATGCACTTCTTCATTTCCGGAAGTTTAGGGTCTGGATGTTTTACTCCCATAAACACCAGTTTTATATTTTTCCTGCTCCTTACAATCTCCCACACCGCCTTTATAGCAGTAATTGGGTCCAGCCAGTTCCAGATTCCGCCTCCCCATAAAATTATTCTGTCTTCTTCTTTTATTTTAGGTATAATACTTCTGATAGAAGGACCGGGGTGTAAAGGAGGACTTGACGGTATTCCAAAAGGCACTACATCTATAAGATTTCTTAACGTATTATCAGAATCATAATTATACGGATTCAACCTGCCTGTAGCATTTAACATCCCCAGCCAGTAATCTCTCTGCTTTTCACTTGCACAAATAAAAAAATCTCCAATAGTGAGCTGGAGTTTTAGTATATTTACATTATTTTTATCAATTCTTACTCTTTCCGCTATATTAGCGTTCCTAAACATTTCGAGACTCTCTAAATTGAATGGATTATAAAGATCCACAATAATTTTCCCTTTAAAATTCTTTAGAAAAGGAAAGTAGTAAAGGATGTGACCCTGAATTAAAATCATATCTGAATTTTCAACATGTTTATTCAAAGTCCTGTAGTTATTTAATCTATACTGGTCGGTTTTAAACCCTTCGGTATCAATATCCACTTTGTTTGGTGTAAGCAGGGTAACATCCAGATATTCTGATAAAATCTTTGCAAATTCATAGAATCTAATCCCCGGTCCTGCCATATTTTTACCGATGATATCATAACTTATTATACATATCTTAAGTTGACTTTTTTTATCTGGTTCACTTTGCTTTATATCCATTACCTCTCCTCTAAAAATAAAAGTTTTTTCTATAATATCATTTTTTATATATTTTAGTTATATTCTATACTCAATCCAAATCATTTTAACTTTATTTTATTTAAGATTAAACGATTTTTTAACTTTATAACTAAATTGTAAGGTAAAAATAAAAAGTTTATAAAATATGCATAAAGAATACATGTATATTGATCACGTGTCGCTTCGGTCTTTAACCAGTTCGCTTCCGCTTTACAGAACTTTCTGAAAAAATCTATAAATTCAAGATGAATTAATGCACATCTTACCCTGTTCTTATGATAAAATTTATAAAAACTTCTGCTGAATTTCCCTACAGATGCGCCTTCAAAATGTCTTGCAATGGAACCGGTATTTACAGCAATCCCGAATCCGAGTTTTTTAAGCTTGAGACAATAATCAAGTTCTTCAAAATACACAGGTCTGTATCCTGTATCAAATCCTCTAATATTTTTAAATAATTTAAAATCTGTAGCAAAAAATGCTCCAGTAACATAATCTGCGTTTATTATCTTTTTAATAGCACGGGACTCACTACTCTTAACTTCTTCCTGCTTTAGTTCCTTTTTTAAGTCTGAATATCTTTTACCAGAACCAGTATGGGAGGTGATAAAATTATCATTGATCTTTCCACCCATATGCTGAATCAGGTCTTTTTCATAATCAAGAATTAGCCCTCCTGCAGCTCCAATTCTATCAATCGGTAAAGGTTCTTTTTTATCTATCCCGTTAAAAGTTGAAATTATCGTTTTCACAGCATCTTTTTCTAAATACATATCCGGGTTCAATAACACTAAAAATTCCAGATGTTCTTCTATGTCTTTTTCTCTCTCTTCTATAAAATCAAAGACAGCATAATTCACAGCCGCTGCAAATCCAATATTTTTCTTAAGTATCTTTATTTTAAAATTGTTCGTGGTTATTCCGGGATATGTATTCCTGAAATCTCTAATTTTTGAAATAGTACTGTCAGTGGAGGCATTGTCAATGACTATTAAAAACCAGTCTTTATAGTTCTGATTAATTACAGAGTAAAGGCACTTTTCAATAAAATTTTCACTGTTATAGGTTACAATTACTAATAGACTTTTAATACTCATATAATACTCATATTTTCACAGCATAAAATGCTAAAATACAACAAAATTAAAAATTAAAACAGGATTTTTATCAAAGGTTAGCCTGATATTTTTCTTTTCAGAACCTTAAAATATGTATAAATTTTATATACAAAACCTTTCTCTACAATGCCTTCGAGTTCCTGTATACGCGCATCTCTTTCCTCTATCATTTTTCTCTGGCGTAATACTATCTGATCTAAATTATTAAGAGCTTCTTCTCTGCTAAAAAATAGTTTTCTCTCTTTTCCCCTATCAGGAGAAAAAGAAGGTTTTTCAACCCATTTTTGTAACATACTCGTAGTCGTATCAAAATTAAAATTGTGCAGTGCATACTCTTTGCCTGCTTTTGCAGTTTTTGTAATTTCATCTCTGTGTCCGGCCAGATAAATCAATTTTTCACCAAGGTCCTTATAATCACCGGGCTTAAATGTATATCCGATTTTTTCTTTTTCTATGATATCGGTCAGTTCACATACATTTGAAGACAGAACGCACAGGCCTGCTTTAAACCAGTCAAGAATACGGTTCTTACTACCCAGTTTTACTTCATAGATGTCTTTATCAATATTTATTCCTGTATCTGCTTCAAGATAATAATTAAGAACATCTTCTCCAGGTACCCACCCTCTCATTATAAATCTGTCCTTGCAGGGTCCTGTATCTATAAGAGAGAGAAAATAAGGATAGGTTTTTAGGTCCTGTTCCGGAATCTCGCCACCTGTGGATACAAATTTAATTTCAGGATTTTTCTCCATTGCATATATAAGACCTTTAAACAAAGTGTCTACATCAGTCCAGGTGTTATATCCTCCGGTCCACAGCACCACAAAATCATCATCTTTTATTCCATGTTTACCCCTTATAACATTTTTAGTATGCACATATTCTCCTTCAGAAATGCCACAGGGAATTACAACACCAAAATCATAACCGGCAGTATATCTATTGAGTCTTCCTACCGCTCCCAGCTCACCTACAAGAGCATATTTTTGTCTTGATGACACACACGAAAAAATATCAGCACTGGTTATTATATTATATTCACTGTTCCAGTAATGGAAAAGACAGCTATCGTCACCATCAACATAAGCACGGGCCTGAGCTTCTGCCATTACATGACCAAATAAATCTGCCCAGAAGGGGACAGCTGCAATATCCTTATCACTCTGTAACCCGGACAATTTTGAAGCTATATATGAGGGGTAAAAAGTACAGCCAACTATACAGTCTGGCTTAAATCTACTAAAAATTTCTGAGAGTAATTCAATATTCTCAAAATCATCTTTTTTTAATATATTATACTCAAACTCATAATCAGACTGGTCTGACATTTCTGCTTTCGCTGCAGAACCACGATAATCCGATTTGTTCTCTTCATCCTCTTTATTCAATTTAGAAGCTGAAACTAAAAAGTCTTTTTCACCTTTTGAATCAATCCTGTAAATAAAATTCTTTACATGCTTTGATCTAAAATCTTCCGGATAAGCTGATGGGATAGCATAATTGCATACACATATTTTGTGACCCATCCTTAAAAGCGGGAGTATAAAATGCCAGGTTCTTATTCCGGTACCATATACTTTTTTATCATTTTCAAAAGGCATCGGGCTCATGCCCATTATAAATATCCTGCTCATACTTAAATCCCTAAAAATATTATACCTTTTTATTTTACTTGCTTATTCATATAATTAAAACTGCAAAATAATAATATTTCTTAACAATATTTTTTTAATAAAACTTTACCTGTAATATTAAAATAATAAATAATGCTCTTAATGTTATACAGAATAAGACATTATTTACAATTAACGTCTTATTCTGTTATACTTTACAATCTAAAAACCATGTAATTTATATTATGTATGTAAATTAGAATATTTAATAAAAGTCTGCAAACAGTTAAAATTATACAGATGTCACAGACATCTGCCTGTGTTTATAATGTGTAAAGCAAATGAGAACAGCAACAACAATAACTATAATTTTATTTTTAGTAGCAGTAATCTTTCTCGGCTATACATTTTTAAAAGCCGCAGTGTTTACATCACCTGAAGTAGACGAAATGACAGAACCTGGAGAATTTGAAACAATTGTTGATGAAAAACCCGGACAGGCCACAGAAGAGCAGGAAGAAGAACTCGATGAAAATAAAATTTCAAAGGTAGAAATATATCTTGATGGTGATAGAAATAATGGAATTTTCCTTGGAGAAGCTGTATATGGCGTAACCTCACAGGATGCCTATAATATTTATGGTGAAAACTTTTCTGAAACAGGTTTTCTTCTTGCTAAAAAAAATAATAAATACAAATTTGAGCCCGGGTCAGTACACTATCTCTATATATACACCTTTATTCCAGCATCAGGCTGGGATTATTATCGTAAAGAAATTGTAATATCAGGTGAACCAGAACTTGATGAAAATATTAAATTATCCGTTGATAACCCTGACCAGGATGAAGTGATAAAAGAATCCAAGAAGTCAAAAATAAAAATTTCTGGCTGGTCTGCAGATTTTAGCAGTCCTGCGTCACCGGGTATCGAAAGTGTTGAGGTATATTTAAATGGTCCAAAAGGTTTTGGTAAATTTATCGGGAAAGCAGAATATGGAATTGAGAGACAGGATGTAGCGAAGGCTTTTGGAAATGCAAATTACACCAATTGTGGTTATTCCCTTTATTTTGATGGAAGCGACCTTGAAGAAGGAAGTGAAAATACTCTGTATATTTATTCTTTCTCCTCATCGGGTAATTATAACCTCGGATTAATGGATATTATTATTGAAGGCGAAAGGAAGGAACCTGATACTATAATTTCAGTTGAAGCAAATCTTAACAACGAGTCAATAGAAATAAGTGGCTGGGCGATAAATAAAAATGATATTACTG
>JAQVEM010000057.1 GCA_028697935.1 Actinomycetota bacterium | reverse complement strand
CCAGGGTTATATTTACGGATTATTTTAATAGGAGATAAATTTTTATGGTAGATATTCTTACATTTCCTGTGATTTCTATATCAATTGTTAATCTTAATGGAGAAAAATATTTAGATGAGTGCCTCAGGAGTATCGAAGAACTAGATTACCCACGTGATAAGCTCGAAATTATTGTAGTTGATAACGGGTCAACTGATAATTCACTGGAAACAGTGAGAAAGAATTATCCGCAGGTAAAGATAATCGAGAACAATATGAATATGGGCTTTGCTTATGCCAATAATCAGGCTGCAAAAGCTGCAAAAGGGGAATATGTCGCTTTTTTAAACAATGATACAAGGGTTGATAAAAACTGGCTGATTGAGCTGTTGAGGCCCATTTATAATAACAGAGAAGTTGTATCCTCGGGGTCGAAAGTGCTTTCCATTGATGGTAAAAAAATTGATTTTGCAGGTGGGATGATAAATTTTGAGGGTAAGGGTTTCCAGATTGATTATGGGATACCTGTGGAACAGGATAGTTCAAATGAATACAAATTCCTTCCTTTTGTAAATGGTGGAGCAATGATGGTAGATAAGAAAGTGTTCCTCGATTCAGGTGGTTTCGATGAGGATTTCTTTGCATACTATGAGGATGTTGACTTTGGCTGGAGGCTCTGGGTGCTTGGTTATAAGGTAATATTTTCTCCGCGATCCATAGTTTACCACCATCATCATGGTACATCCAGAGCTATAAGTGAGGATAAGTTAAGGTTCTTAAAAGAGAGAAATTCAATTTATTCTGTGTTTAAAAATTATGATGATGAAAATCTATCAAAAGTATTATCAGCAACTCTCTCCAGCGTCTTTAACCGTGTTTTTACAGATATAAAATTTGATTATAAAGGTTATTATGACCTCTCCCAATTAGTTTCAAAAGAAATAGAAAAAGAAGAAAAAAAAGAAAAGGTAGAAATATCAGATGAGCCATTGAGCTCGCTTATGGCTGTTAAAGATTTTCTTGATAATCTACCTGTTTTGATTGAAAAGAGGGAGAAAATACAGTCTGCGCGCAGAAGAGACGATAAAGCACTTTTTTCTTATTTTAAGGGGCAGTTTCTCGCCGTGTCACCGGATCCTGATTATCAAAAGAAACAGATAGATATATTGAAATCGCTGGGCATTTACAGAATTTTTGAGAAAAGCATTAAAAGGAATTTACTTATAGTGTCAGGTGAAGTAATTTCTGATAAAATAGCGGGACCTGCAATAAGAGTGTTAAATTTTGCTGAAGTTCTCTCCCATTATATGGATGTAACACTGGCTGTACCCAACAAAATTGATTTTACCACTGAAAACTTTGAAGTAGTTCAATTTAGAAATGAGAAACAGTTAGAACAACTGGTTAAAAAAACTGACATAATCCTGTGTGTTGGTATGACCTTTACCACGTCTAAGTATAAAATCATAAAAAATTCCGGAAAATATCTTATTATTGATGTTTATGATCCATATAACCTGGCTGTGCTGCCGGAGTATGAAACTGAATCCATGGATAAAAGGCTGGAAATATATAAATCTGTTCATGAAGTATTAAATGAACAATTTTACTATGGGGATTTTTTCCTGTGTGCATCAGAAAGACAGAGGGATTTCTGGCTTGGAATGCTTGCAGCGCTGGGCAGGATAAATCCTTATTCATATAATCAGGACCCGACTCTTTATAAAATGATAAATGTTGTACCTTTTGGGCTACCTTCGGTAAGGCCGGTACATACCAGAGATGTTCTTAAAGGGGTTGTTGAAAATATAGATAAAGAAGACTTTGTAATAATATGGGGCGGAGGAATTTATAACTGGTTTGACCCGCTGACTTTAATAAAAGCAATGGCTAAAATTGCTGAACTAAGAGATGATATTAAATTATTTTTTATGGGAATAAAACACCCTAACCCTGAAGTTAAAGAACTGCAGATGGTAAATGAAACAATAAATCTGGCAAAAAAATTAAATGTATTCGATAAAAATGTCTTTTTTAACTTTGGATGGGTTGATTATAATGACAGGCAGAATTATCTCCTGGAAGCTGATGCCGGGATTATTACCCATCCCAACCATATAGAAACGAGATTTTCATTCAGAACTAGAATTATGGATTATCTGTGGGCAGGATTGCCCATTATATCAACTGAAGGAGATTATCTAAGTGAAATGATTAATAGAAAAGGTCTTGGCATTGTTACGAGAGATGGAAATGTTCAGGATCTTGTTAATGCTATTATCAGGATGAAAGATGATAGAGCTTTTTATCAGCAGTGTGTCAAGAATATAAATAAAATTGCAGGGGATTTTACCTGGGAGAAGGTATGCCAGCCTGTAATAGATTTTTGCAGGGACCCTGTAACAAGTGCATTTAAAAATAGAGCAACAAGTTCCGACAATTTTTTAAATGAAAGTAGAAACATTAAAGGCGCAAGCTCATATACAGAAGTGGAGAAAACATCTAAAAAAGGAGGATTTTACCTTATAAAAAGATTTTTTTACCACTTCTTTAGAAGCGGTCCGCGACAGGCATTTAGATTTGTATCCAATTACCTGAGAGGCGTATGAAAAAAGTTTTTAGACTACAAATAATCACATTAAGTTTTCTGACAATGGCAGTCCTTTTGCTTGCAGGATGTTCCGGAATTTCTTACACGCCGGGCGCCAGTTTTGGTTACTTTATATGGGAGGAGAATGGCAGAATTTTTGTTGAGTGGAGCGCAGAGCGTACAGATACATCGTTTACCGGTACAATCTCAACTGATGGGGAGATATCTTCATACAGGTTAAAGGAGTGGGAAGAGGATGATGTGATTAATGTAGCTGAAGATAAGATTAAATTTACGGCTACTCTTAGCAGTGAAGACTATTCAGACGGTTTTAACTTTAAAATAGCTGATTATGATTACATAGAGTTTGATTTAAAAATTAATGATGAATACGAACTTTCAAGAATAAATGTTGGCGGTTTTCTTGAGAATCCCCGGGAAAATGTATTCAGGATAGATGAGGATTACTTCAATAGAGTTAGAGAAAAGCCCTGGTACAGCAGGCGGCCGTTTTCAGAATTTTTTTACAAATTATATTCTAATAAGTACTTTACATTTGTGTATATCTTTATACTGGGAATAATTGTTATTGAAATCTTAAGGATTACTGTTTTTGAGAGATTTAAGAGAAAAATTATTCCTGTAATGGTTTCATATGCGGTGCTTGTTGTAATTGAGGTCTGTATTTATTACATTTTGAAAATTTTAGTTCGTTAAAATGTTTTAGTTGTGATTGTTTCTGTGGGCCATTATAACTATTACGGGTCGGACGTTGGGAAGTCTGGTTGTGATTGTTTCCGTAAACCAGGGATTTTATTCCGGGGATTTTTGTTTAAAGATTTTATTCTTGAAATCTCATTATATAAGTTTTATTTTAATTATTTTGTTATGGAGATTTTATGATGAAGGTTGCTTTAATCGGGGCAGATGGTCAGCTCGGCACTGATATTAATAACTATTTTAAAAAGCAGGGAGTAGAAGTAGCCGGACTTATCGGGCTAAAAGATATTGATATATGTAACTATAACGAAAGCAGGGATATTTTAAAAAAAATCAGTCCTGACATTGTTATAAATACAGCTGCCTTTAATAATGTAGATGGATGCGAGGATAATGCGATGCCTGCTTTTAATGTAAATGTTATTGGTGTGAGAAATCTTGCACTTATATGCAGGGAAATAGATGTGCCGCTAATGCATTTTAGCACTGATTATGTATTTGACGGTAAAAAGTGTACGCCCTATACAGAAGATGACTGCCCGGCGCCGTTAAGTATGTATGGAATATCCAAACTTGCCGGAGAATATGTGTTGCGATATATCCTCGATAAATATTATATAGTAAGATTGAGCGGGCTTTATGGCCGGACGGGAAGTGTCGGTAAGGGGAGTACAAATTTTGTCGAGCAGGTAATAAGGATAGCGGAGACCGCAAAGGAAATGAAAGTTGTAAATGACCAGGTGCTTACCCCAACCAGCACCACTGATGCTGCTGAAAAAATTTTTGAGCTTATACAAACAGGAAAATTCGGAATATATCATATGACAAATACCGGTAGCTGTTCATGGTATGAATTTGCCTGTGAGATAGCAAAACTAATGAAGCTGGATATTAAGATAATACCTGTAACTACCGAACAATTTGGGGCAAAAGCAATAAGGCCCCGTTATTCAGTTCTTGATAACATGCATTTAAGAGAAATTGGACTTGTTGATATGAGATGCTGGAAAGAAGCACTGAGGGATTATCTTAAATGTAGAGATGAAGATAATATGTAAATACTAAATAGATATATTATTAGAGGAAAAACTTCTTATACCACAAACTTAAATTCATAAGTGCCCATAAGATATGATTATAATTATGTTTTGATTGAATATGCTCATTAATAAGGAGGTCAATATACAAACTGTCAAAATTTTCTACTATAATGGGTGAATTTTTAAGAAGGTCTATCATGTAATCTTTCAGTTCTTCACGCAGCCAGTTTTTAACAGGCAGACTGTAACCCTGTTTACCTCTATTAATGATGTTTTCAGGCAGGAAGTCATATTTTTTTAAAGCCTTTCTTAATATATATTTGGTTGTTAATTTGTTGAGCTTCAAATTTGCTGGAATGGTAGCACAGAGTTCTGCAAGTTCATGGTCAAGGAAAGGGACTCTTACCTGAAGAGATGCTGCAGTACTCATCCTCTCCACTTTCATCAGGACACTGTCTGCCATTGTGAGCTTAATATCTACATAAATGTCTTTATCTATCTGAAGATTTGAGTTGCACTTTCTGGAAAAATAATATACCGGTTCAAAGGGTGTAAAAGTTATATTTTTACGGGAATATTCATTAAAGATATTCCTTTCAATTTCCGGGTTTAAAAAATACTGCCAGCGCATAGCACCGACATCTTCCGGATAAAGTGTTCCTTCTACAAAACGCTTCAGCATATTGATAGCGCCCTTTTTCTGTGGCTGGTCAGGCAATTTTAGAATAAGTGGCGTCATAACTTTTCTCCTGATAAAAGAAGGAAGAATATTATAATACCGGTTTAACCTCTCTGCTTTTAGTCTATCATATCCGATAAACATTTCATCCCCACCCTCCCCGCTCAGGCATACGTGTACTTTTTCTCTTGCTTTGCAGCAGATCAGGTAAAAAGGAATAGTCGAGAGGTCAGTCATGGGTTCATCCAGATTATAGAGAATTCTCTCTATATCTTCCGGACAAATCGGGTCAATCATAAGTACATTATGTTCTGTATTAAAAAAATCGGATACTATTCTGGCGTAGGGGAGTTCAGAAAATGATCTGTCTGTATACCCTATGGAAAAAGTCTGGATTTTTTTGGGATATGATCGGGCAACAAAACCTGTTATTGTACTGGAATCAAGCCCACCCGAAAGGAAAACTCCCGGCGGAACGTCGTCTATCAGACATCTCTTTATAGATTTATCTATGGCTTTAAAAATTCTGTCTGCAGCCTCATCTTCATCAAATATTTCAGGTTTAAAGTTTAAATCCCAGTATTCTTTTGTATTTAAATTACCATCTCTAAAGATAGCATAATGACCCTGGCGGAGTTTATAAATATTTTTAAACATAGTGTCTGGAGCAGGAACAAATTCATAGCCCAGATAGTAATACATTGATTGAAAATTGATTTCTTTTTTAACACAATCTGCTTCAAGGATACTTTTTATATCTGAACCAAAGATAAATTTACCGTCTTTTAAGTAGTAATAAAGAGGTTTTATACCCATTCTATCTCTTGCAAGAAATAATTCTTTTTTTTCTTCATCACGGATTGCGAAAGCGAACATTCCATTAAACTTTTCAAGACATGCAGGTCCATATTCTTGATAACTTTTTAAAACCACCTCAGTATCGGAAGTAGTGTTGAATTTATGGCCTTTAGCGATAAGTTCTTCTTTTAATTCCGGAAAATTATATACTTCACCATTATAAACAATCCATAATTTCCCGTCATCTGTAGATACAGGCTGATTTTGCCAAATTCTCCTTTGTGTTCTATTTTGTGATGGGTCGATTATATTAAGACACGAACTTCCAAGGGTAAATGATGGGAAAACCTTTATCCCATTTCCACCGTGTCCTGCGTGGCTGGTTCTTCCAGCCATTTTTTGAATGAGTTTTTCATCATTCCAGTTAAAACCATAGATTCTATACATCATATAATGGCATCCTCTTATAGACCTGAAAGGCCTCTACAAATATTAATTAATTATATACTATAAACAACATAATCTAACCCTGTATTTAGTACTGCTTAGCGGATTGAAATATTTACTATTTATGTGTTAGTTTTTATCAGATTAATTCTTCTACCCTTTTATGGATTCTAAAGATTCTATATATAGATTATAGATAATTATTTTCAATATACCACTGTGCTGTCCTTTTTAGCCCTTCGTCAATCCCTACCTGCGGGTTATAATTTAATTCATTCATGGCTTTGTCAATCTTAAAAGCGCGGTTCTGTCTGTACCAGTCAACTCTCCGTCTGAATAAAGGCGGTGAAATTTTAAAAGGCTTACAGATTACTTCGCATATACAGGCAAGTGCATATAAAGGTGCGAAAGGTAATTGAATAAATTTAACCTCTTTATCCATTGAGCGGGCAACTTTTTTGACCAGTTCTTTTATGGTGAAATACTCCTTATCTCCAATAATATAAGCTTCGGCGTTATTTTTATCGCTCTCAAAAGCCAGATAAAAGCCATCATTCAGATTATCTATGTATACCGGATGATAAAAAGCTTTTCCATTTCCAAACATATAGAACTTTCCCTTTTTAGCAAAACGAAACAGAAAGAAAAATCTTTCAGGGTCACCCGGCCCATAAATGGCAGTTGGTCTGATTATAACGCTCTTAAGTCCCTTTGCAGCAAATTCTCTTACGACCTTTTCCCCTTCATATTTGGTATACTGATAATAATCAGCCGGTTCTATCGGGGAGTTTTCGTCTCCGGGAGGGTTTTTAATATTTCCATGAACGCCCTGTGTTGAGCAATAAACAAACTTTCTTACAGGCCTTTTTAAAGATTCCTCGCAGACAATGCGGGTTCCCTCTACATTTACATCCCAGTAAGTTTTTTGGGTTGCATTAACCTGTCTGAAAGCGGCAGCCAGATGAAATACACCTTCTACACCCTCCAGCGATTTTTTTACAGTCTCCCTATCAGTTACTGAACCGAGAACAATATTTGCGCCTTTTCCAAGGAGGTAGTCATACATAATTCCCTTCTGGTTATCAAGTGCTATAACATCATGGCCTTTATCAATTAAGTACTCTACCAGTTTGCTGCCGGTGAAGCCTGTTCCGCCAGTCACTAATAATTTCAATTTTTTATCCTTTCTTCAAACAAATTAAAAATTTAAAATTTATTTAGAATATTCAAAAATAAAATTTTTAAATTATTTAAAATTCTTTAAGAAAAATCGTCTTCGATATTTTATATCATTTGAGAATAATAAAAAAGTCTTTTAACCTGCTATAATAGTTATGTGTTAATGAATTTATAATTAATAAAAAAAATTATTTTGTGTATAATTAGTAAAATTTTTTGTGATTTATGATTTTAAAATTATTATAGAAATTAAAAGCAATGAATATTCTTGTAACAGGTGGGGCAGGCTTTATCGGATCTCATTTATGTGAGAAACTGATAGACATCGGGTTTAATGTAATCTGTGTTGATAACTTTGACGATTTTTATAACCCGATTCTAAAAGAAAATAATATTTCGGGTATCATAGATAATAAAAACTTCAAAATATATAGAGTAGATATCTGTGACTTAAACATGCTCAGCGAAATTTTTTCAGAAAATAGGATAGAGCTTGTTATTCATCTGGCTGCAAGAGCAGGGGTGAGGCCATCAATAAAAGACCCTCTTTTATATGAAAAGGTTAATGTTGCAGGTACCATGAATGTACTCGAATGTTGCAGGAAATATAATAGCCCAAAATTAATTTTTGCCTCTTCATCTTCTGTTTATGGAGGAAACAAAAAAGTTCCATTTTCAGAAGATGACAGGGTGGACTATCCGGTGTCTCCCTATGCAGCTACTAAAAGAGCAGGGGAACTGCTTTGTTACACCTATTACAATCTATTTAAAATACCTGTTTTTTGTTTCAGGTTTTTTACAGTTTATGGGCCACGCCAGAGGCCCGAAATGGCAATTCATAAGTTTACGGGGCAAATACTTAACGGAAGGCTGGTAGAAGTTTATGGCGACGGGTCTTCTTCAAGGGACTATACTTACATTGATGATATAATTTTGGGAATCATAAATAGTCTCGATAGAGTAAATGGTTTTGAGATTATCAACCTGGGAAACTCAAACCCGATAAAGTTAATAAAACTCGTAAGGCTAATTGAAGAAATTACAGGAAGCAGGGCAAATTTAAAGTTTATGGATAATCAGCCGGGTGATGTCTTTATGACTTATGCAGATATTAGAAAAGCAAAAAAAATGTTAGAATATTCCCCTGAAACAAATATCAGGGATGGTCTGGTTAGATTTATAAAATGGTATAAAGAAAAAAAAGAAGAAGGCTTATTAAATGAGTAAGGTTTCAAAAAAAGCCGTATACGATAATGATGTTGATGTATCTATTGTTATTCCTGTTTATAACGAAAGGGAGAGTATTTCAAAACTATATGAAGAGCTCAGTAAAACTCTTTCTGAAATATCAGTAAATTATGAAGTGCTACTTATAGATGACGGAAGCACAGATGGCACTTTTGATGAGCTAAAAAAAATACATGAGAAAAATAATTTATTTAAAGTAATAAGGTTCAGAAGAAATTTTGGACAG
>JAQVEM010000056.1 GCA_028697935.1 Actinomycetota bacterium | reverse complement strand
AACTTTAAATATATCCCCTATAAAGCCTCCTGTTAACCTGAGATAACTATCAGGAAATGGCGCAAGTGTAAGCCCCTTAAGTATAGCATTCGTAAGTCCGCGAAACATGAGCATACCTGCAAGTGTTGCGATAAAAGGTGGTACTTTAACATACGCAATCCAGAATCCCTGCCATGCACCTATTGCAAAACCCACAATAATAGTAATCAGTATGCCCAGCCAGACATCCATCTTCATACCAATTATTAATGAGCCGGCTATTGCACCTGTAAAAGCGACTACAGAACCAACAGAAAGGTCAATATTCCCACCTGTTAATATACATAATAACATTCCAATAGCAAGTATTATTACATAGCCATTCTGCATTATAAGATTTGCTACATTCTGAGGATATAAAAGCACACCTTTTGTTAATATCTGAAATAAAACAACAATAACAAGAAGAGCTATTATCATACCATACTGACGTATATTACTTTTAAAAAGATTGCCTATTTTAATTTTCCCCATTTTTTTGTGCCCCTTGACTCAGACTTTCCATAATACATTTCATTATTGACTCCTGGGTAGCTTCACCTTTTTGAAGTTCACCCACTACACAACCATTGCTCATAACATATACCCTATCACTCATACTAATAATTTCAGGAAGCTCTGAAGATATGAAAATTACTGATTTACCCTCTGAAACCAGCTTATTTATAATTAAATATATTTCATATTTCGCTCCAACATCGATTCCTCTTGTTGGCTCATCCAGTATAAGGATATCCGGTTCAACAAATGTCCATTTTGATAATATTAGCTTTTGTTGATTCCCCCCGGATAGATTACCAGCAATTTGTGTCAATCCCGATGTTTTAATATCAAGCTTATTAACATATTCTTCTGCCATTCTTATTTCTTTATTCTGATCGATAATTGTTTTATTGCTTACTTTCTCAAGACCGGCAAGTGTAAGGTTTGTTTTAATATCAAAATTTAATATAAGACCTGCATTCTTACGATCTTCTGTGCAATATGCTATTCCGTTTTTTATTGCACTTTTTACATCTTTAAGTTCAACTTTTTCGCCATTTATCATCATTTTACCGGAAATATTTCTTCCATATGCTTTCCCAAATAAGCTCATTGCAAATTCCGTCCTGCCTGACCCCATCAGTCCTGCAATACCCACAACTTCACCCTTATGAACTTTTATGCTTGCATTTTTTATAACTTTTTTACCTTCATCAAGAGGGTCATATACATTCCAGTCTTCTACTTCAAAAATAGGTTCAGCTATATTTGATTTACGTTTTGGAAATCTATCTACCAGGGGCCGTCCGACCATTCCTTTTACTATTCTATCAACCCCTATATCATCTTTGCCTTTTACAAGCGTTTCTATAGTTGCACCATCCCGCAGGATTGTTATCCTGTCCGCTACCTCTGAAACTTCGTGTATTTTATGGGATATTAATATTGATGTTATACCTTCCTCTTTGAACTGGAGTAAAAGTTTTAATAGCTTCTCCGATTCTTCATCAGTAAGCGCTGCTGTTGGTTCGTCAAGTATAAGTAGCTTAACTTCTTTTGATAGGACTTTTGCAATTTCAACAAGTTGCTGTTTGCCAACGCCAATATTTTTTACTGGCTTCTGAGTATCTTCCTTTAGCCCTACACGCTTTAAAAGCTGATTGGCTTCATAATGAGTCCTGTCCCAGTCTATTATTTTTTTCTTTGCGCGTTCATTTCCCAGAAATATATTCTCCGCAATCGACATGTAAGGCACAAGTTCGAGTTCCTGGTGTACAATTACAATCCCAACATTTTCGCTCTCTCTTATATTTCTAAAACGGCATTCCTGGCCATAATATATAATGTCGCCATTATAAGTTCCATAAGGGTAAACACCTGAAAGAATATTCATTAGGGTAGATTTACCAGCACCATTTTCACCAACAAGAGCATGAATTTCACCTTCGGTTACATCCATATTCACATTATCAAGCGCTTTAACACCTGGAAAAATCTTTGTAATATTTCTCATTTCGAGAATTGTTTTTTTCATTTAACAGACTCTTCCTTTTATTATTTTTAAAAACTGCAGGCCGAATAATATTCATAAGAGTATCCGGCCTGCAGTTAATACAAAAGATTATATTTATTCATATATAATCTCTATTTTGTGATTTGATCCTCTGTATAATATCCACTATCAATCAACATTTCTTTATAATTATCTTTAGTAACAACTACAGGATCACAAAGGAATGAAGGAACTACCTTAACACCGTTATCATAATCTTCTGTATTATTTACAGGTACCTCCGTTCCATTTATAATTGCTTCTACCATTTCAACAGCTTTTGCAGCCAGGGTACGTGTATCTTTAAATACTGACATTGCCTGCTTTCCTTCAATAATAGCTATCACGTTAGGTATATCACAATCCTGTCCTGTTATAATTGGATACGGCTTGTCGGCACTACCATAACCAACGTTATCAAGTGCTGCAATAACGCCTATTGCAGTACTATCATTTGGGCAGAGAACAGCATCGAGTTTTGTGCCCCCAGCATAATGAGCTGTTATAATATTATCCATTCTTGCCTGAGCAGTTTCAGATTTCCATGCAGGTGTTGCTATTGTTGTAAAATCCGTCTGGCCACTTACAACCACCAGCTGGCCATTATCAATATAGGGCTGTAAAACACTCATAGCACCTGCATTAAACAGGAAAGCATTATTATCATCCGGAGAACCTGCAACCAGCTCAATATTAAACGGACCATTACCTTTATCCAGGCCAAGAGCTTCTTCGATATATTTCCCCTGGAATTCGCCTACTCTAAAGTTATCAAATGAAACATAATAATCAACATTCGGAGTTTCCATTATAAGCCTGTCATAAGCAATGGATTTTATTCCAGCATCTGCAGCTTTCTTTAACACTTCCCCTAAAGCAGAACCATCTATTGAAGCAATTACCAGAACTTTACAACCCTTTGTGATTTGATTTTCGAGCTGGCTTAGCTGGGTATTTACATCATTTTCAGCATACTGAAGATCTACTTCATACCCTTTTGCTTCAAGCTGCTTTTTTATGTTATCTCCATCCTGATTCCATCTCTGGAGTGATTTTGTAGGCATTGTTACACCTATAAGTTCACTACCTGCTTCTGTTTCAGCTGCTTCTGTTTCTGTTGCTTCTGTTTCAGCTGATTCTTCTGTTGTAGCCTGCTCCTGAGTACAGGAAGTCCCAATTAATAACATTGAAACCATCAAAGCTACAACCAATGTAAGAACAAGTATTTTTTTCACTTTTTTTATCTCCTTTTAAATCAATCTTACTTTTGATAAAATTTAATAGAGATTTGTTTAAGTTTAGCCTGCCGAAGGGTGCTTAGACAAGTCTCATATTTTTTCATACTTTTTTATTACCTCCTTTATTTAATCTATTTTATTAATAATTTTTCCAAAAAATCACACACATATTTATTTTCTTACGTTTTTGATTTGGATTATTGAATGATAATTCTATTTTTTATAGAGATACAGCAAAACTCTGACACTACAAGCCTCCGGACATTAAATTTTAAATTTATAATTTTTTAATGATTACTTTGAATATGCTATGAAATTATTATGAAAGTATTTTTTTACAAATGAAATTATAAAGGCATAAAGTTAGTTAGTCAAGTCATTTTTTAAATATAATTTTTAAATATAATTTTATAATTTACTTGACTAACTATTTTTTTTTTCTTACTATAGTTTTAATCTATATAACTTTTATTTAAAAATTTAAACTTTTTAATTTAATAAAAAATATTTTATTAATGGAAGGCAGGATATAGAGCTACCATGAATGACATTATAAATACAAGATATCAGGAAAAGAGAAGAACAAAGGAAGAATTAATAAATCATCTAAATACCTTCAGCATTGACCTAAAAATTTCCGTTGGCATATGGTATTTTACACCTGCAGGTGGAAGATTTCATGATGCATATATAGAAAACAAAGACATACCACAGAGAATAGAAATGGCTGCTGATATGGCGAAATTCGGAGTGAAAGCAATAGAAGCTCACTATCCACTTGAAGTAAACGAAGAAAATTACCACCTTTACGAAGAACTTGAAAAAGAGAGCGGAATTAAGCTTCTTTCCTGTTATCCCTCAATTTTTTATCCCCGACAATTTGAGTTTGGTTCCTTATCAAATCCTATTAATAAATATAGAGATGAGGCAATAGAAATTTTAACAAACTGTCTGAAATTTGTAAGAGACCATAACCTTCATCATGCAGGTATATGGCCGGGTATAGATGGCTACCTGTATTCCCTTGGAACAATTTTTTATGACATGTGGGATAGGTTTGAAGACGCAGTGGCCTGTGCTATGGATGAAGTTCCCGGTATTCCGGTTGCTATTGAACCCAAACCGTATGAGCCTGCACCAAATAATATCTACAGAACAACTGTTGATGGTCTTCTTGCATGCCATGATATTGAATCAAGATTAAAATCAAAAGTTAATAAAGACCTTCTAAATAAAGGCTACAGATTACTTGGAATGCAGCCTGAAATAGGACATATCAGAATGGGTTATGAAGATGCGCCTTACGCATTCAGCAGAGCATTAAGAGAAGGCAGACTTTTTCATACGCACTGGAATAGCCAGCCCCTTGGTAATTATGATCAGGATTTAAATGTAGGTGCAGTAGAATGGTCACAGGGAGAGGCATCGCTTTTTGCATTAAAAATGGCCGGTTATAATGAATATTTTGGCATAGATATTAATCCTGAAAGGATGCCCGTAAGCAAAGCTATCGAAATTAACTCCCTCGTGCTTAATATAATGAATGAGAGGATTAATAGTCTGCCGAATGAAGAGATAATTGAAGCATATTACAACCCTGAGAACCACAGAGGAGATATAGAATTAATACTTGCAAAAATGATGAAGAAATAATTAAGGTAAGTATTTTAAGTAATAAATTATAAAGGACAATAATAAACAGTATTATTCAATAATATTTTTATAATTATGAAATATCTTTTAGGTCTTGATACAGGAACAACTTCAACCAGAGCATTAATTATAGATGAAAATCTTAAACTTGTAGCATCAAGCATAAGTGGATATAAGCTTATAACCCCCAGACCCGGGTGGGCCGAGCAGATTCCCGAGGATTGGTGGATAGCCTCTATAAAAACCATAAAAGACGTGTTAAATAAATCTCATGTCCCCCCACGAGATATAATGTGCATAGGTCTCTCGGGACAGATGCACGGTAGCGTCTTTCTGGATAATAATGGTAAAGTAATAAGGCCTGCAATACTATGGTGTGACCAGAGAACTTATCCCCAATGCGAAACCATATATAAGATATTTGGTTATGACAACTTTATAAAGCTGTCATATAATAAGGCCCTGCCCGGGTTTACAGCTCCAAAAATACTCTGGCTTAGAGAAAACGAATCCACCAACTACAAAAAAATATCAAAAATTCTCCTGCCTAAAGATTATATAAGATACAGGTTATCAGGTACTTTTGCAACCGAGGTATCGGATGCTTCCGGGACAATTCTTATGGATATACCCTCCAGGAACTGGTCTGATACAATTCTTGATGGGTTACAGATAAATCGTGATTTTCTTCCAAATGTATATGAGTCAGAAATATTATCTTCCAGAGTTAGTAAAGAGGCTTCAGAGCTTACAGGCTTAATTGAAGGAACTCCGATAGCCGGTGGAGGCAGTGATAACGCAGCAGGTGCAGTTGGAACCGGAATAGTAAGAAAAAAACGAATTATGGATTCAATCGGAACTTCTGGTGTAGTTTTTGCACACAGTGATGAACCTGTATATGATCCAGAAGGAAGGTTACATTCTTTTTGTCATGCTGTAACTGACAAATGGCACCTTACAGGTGTAACACTTTCAGCCGGTGGCTCAGTAAGATGGTATTCAGAAAAATTTGGTCCAACTATCGAAATAATCAATAACTATCCTAACATGAGGGGTTATGGATTAATTGATAGTCAGGCAACAAAAGCTCCTGTTGGTTCAGAAGGACTTGTATTTTTACCATATTTGTCTGGAGAAAGAGTGCCATATGCAGACCCACATGCAAGAGGTGTATTTTTTGGTATTTCTTACAGACATGGCCCTGATCATTTTATCAGATCAATCATGGAAGGAGTTGCTTTTAGTCAGCTTGATTGTCTATCTCTTATGAATGAACTTGATATTAAATCAGACAGTATAATTTTGTCAGGCGGCGGAGCAAGGAGTGGAATCTGGAGACAGATACTTGCAGATGTCCTGAATTCAAAAGTTATCACTCTAAATATTGAAGAAGGTCCTGCTTATGGTGCTGCTATTATTGCTGGTAAAGGATGTGGAATTTTCTCAAATATTGAAGAGGCTACTGATAAAATAGTTAGTGAGGTAAAACAGGAAAATTATCCAATACCAGAAAATGTTGAGAAATACAAAAAAATATATCCACTGTATAAATCACTATATAAAAACCTGAAAGAAGACTTTAAAAAACTAAGTGATTTACAATAGATAATTAAAATTAAATCAATAATTCCATCACCCGGCAATTTAATTTATCCGGGATACTGCAAAAAAACAGCTACAAATTTCTAAAATTATAAAAATATAATTTAGTATTTTTAAATAAGATTTTCGATCTGGAAGATTTTGATATAAAAAGTTAGATCTTTGTTCTATTTTAATATAGAATGCCAAACTCTTATTTTAATTTAAAATTCAGACTCTTATTTTAAAATAAAATACGGTGGCGTCCTACTCTCCCACACCAGATCGGCGCAGTACCATCGGCGCAGAAGGGCTTAACTATTGTGTTCGGGATGGGAACAAGTGTTGCCCCTTCGCTATGACCACCGTAAGATTAAAAACTTCTTTAAATATTCTTAAAATATTATTCTTTCAAAGCTTCATAGCGATATTTATAGAAAATTAAGTCCTCGACCAATTAGTATTAGTCAGCTAAACACATTACTGTGCTTACACATCTAACCTATCAACCATGTAATCTACATGGGGTCTTACTCCATAAAGGATGGGAGAATTATTCTCGGGATGGGCTTCATGCTTATATGCTTTCAGCACTTATCCCTTATAAACTTGGCTAATCAGCCATGCCCCTGGCGGGACAACTGACGCACCAGAGGTTTACTCATCCCGGTCCTCTCGTACTAGGGACGAATTCCCTCAATTCTCCTGCGCCCACAGAAGATAGGGACCGAACTGTCTCACGACGTTCTAAACCCAGCTCGCGTACCGCTTTAATTGGCGAACAGCCAAACCCTTGGGACCTGCTACAGCCCCAGGATGCGATGAGCCGACATCGAGGTGCCAAACCTCCCCGTCGATATGGACTCTTGGGGGAGATAAGCCTGTTATCCCCGGAGTACCTTTTATCCGTTGAGCGACGGCCATTCCACACTGAGCCGCCGGATCACTAGACCCAACTTTCGTTCCTGCTCGATCTGTCAATCTCACAGTTAAGCTCCCTTATGCTCTTATACTCTACGAGTGATTGCCAAACACTCTGAGGGAACCTTTGGACGCCTCCGTTACTTTTTAGGAGGCGACCGCCCCAGTCAAACTGCCCACCTGCCACTGTCCTGTGCCCGGATCACGGCACACAGTTAGAACTTTAATATACCAAAGGTAGTATCTCACCGTTGGCTCCACCAGAGCTGGCGCCCTGGCTTCATAGCCTCCTACCTATCCTGCATATGGTATATCAAAATCCAGTATCAGGCTACAGTAAAGGTTCACGGGGTCTTCCCGTCTTTCTGCGGGTAATTGGCATCTTTACCAATAATGTAATTTCACCGAGCCCCTTGTTGAGACAGCGCTCAAGTCGTTACGCCATTCGTGCAGGTCGGAACTTACCCGACAAGGAATTTCGCTACCTTAGGACCGTTATAGTTACGGCCGCCGTTTACTGGGGCTTAGATTCAAAGCTTCGGGCTAAAAGCCCTGACTTCTCCTCGTAACCTTCCAGCACCGGGCAGGCGTCAGCCCCTATACATCGTCTTACGACTTAGCAGAGACCTGTGTTTTTAGTAAACAGTCGCTTGAGCCTCTTAATTGCAACCCTTTCGCGCTCCAATAGCAAGTATCTTCACGCTACTGGGGTACCCCTTATCCCAAAGTTACGGGGTTATTTTGCCGAGTTCCTTAACAAGGGTTCACTCGATCGCCTTAGTATTCTCTACCTACCTACCTGTGTCGGTTTTGGTACGGGAACCAGATTACTACCTAGAGGTTTTTCTTGACAGCATAGGATGGGCCACTTCGCCTGAATCGGATCGGCATCACGCCTCAAGCTTAATGCTAACCGGATTTTCCTGGTTAGCGCTCTACACGTTTGCACGTAGTCGACCAAACCACGATGGCTTACCTTTCTGTGTCACCCCATTGATCAAACATAATCTGGTTGTACAGGAATATTAACCCGTTCTCCATCACCTACGCTTTTCAGCCTCGGCTTAGGACCCGACTAACCCTGGGAGGATTAGCCTTCCCCAGGAAACCTTAGGTATTCGGCGGACAGGTTTCTCGCCTGTCTTTCGTTACTCATACCTGCATTCTCACTTCTGTAATGTCCACCCAATCTTACGATTAAGCTTCAACCCTTACAGAACGCTCCCCTACCACCCTGATAAATCAGGATCCATAGCTTCGGTAATATGCTTGAGCCCCGTTGAATTTTCGGCGCAAAATCACTCGACCAGTGAGCTATTACGCACTCTTTAAATGGTTGCTGCTTCTAAGCAAACATCCTGGTTGTCTGAGTAATTTTACATCCTTTTCCACTTAGCATATATTTTGGGACCTTAGCTGATGGTCTGGGCTGTTTCCCTTTCGACTATGGAGCTTATCCTTCA